>QHBR01000065.1 GCA_003244015.1 Hyphomicrobiales bacterium
GGGTCGCTCGCCGAGATCGGCGCGGTGTCCTTCCTGTTCGATCATGTCGGCGTTGTCGAGTTTCCGGCGAAGGCCGCTTCAGCAGACGCCATGTTGGAGGCGGCGATCGAAGCCGGAGCCGAAGATGTCCAATCGAGCGAGGACGGCCACGAGGTCATCACCGCGCTCGAAAGCCTGCGCGAAGTCGCGCAAGAGCTCGAGTCGAAATTCGGCGAGCTGCGCAAAACGAGCCTGATTTGGAAGCCGCAAAATACGATCAGAGTTGACGACGATGCCGGCGAAAAGATCCTGCGCCTCGTCGGCATGCTCGAAGACAATGACGACGTGCAAAACGTCTATGCCAATTTTGAAGTTTCCGACGCACTCGTGGCGAAGTTCGCCGGTTCATAGCGATCGTCTGGAGTGCGGGCGCTCCGGCCGGGCAGTTACGGAGTCCCTATCCCCTATTACGCCGTGACTTTTTCCGGGCTCGTGTCCGCCGGAAGGCCGCTTTTCGCTGGCCCTTCTTCCGGCACTGCCTCGACGGAACCACTGGCCGCGCGAATGATCGCGGCGCCGATTTCATTGATTTTGTGCCGCAAAATTTCATTTTCCTCGCGTTGCTTGAGGGCCGCATCGGCGTCTTGCGGAGACAGAGTGGCCCGCAGCGTGGCCAGCTCCCGCATGCGTCCGTCGCACGTCCTGCGGGCCGCATCGAGCGCATCCTGCGAGGCCGCATGGGCGCTACGCAGCCGTTCGATTTTCTCGAGATAGCCAGTCTCGACGGCGCGTGCCGTTTCGACTTGCAGCTTGCGGAGCCGGATTAACTCTTTTTCCCGTTTGCCGGCGGCTTCGAGCGCCTCGTCGCGATCCGCGACCCTAGCCGCCGCGGATTTGAGGGTGACCTGATCGGCTTGATGCTGAAGCCGCAGGGTCGCAAGCTCCCCTTCGAGACGCTCGACCTTGCTGGTTTGCGCCGCAAGCGCTTGGCCCTGCCGCGCCAAATTGGCCTCAAGCGCCGCCAAAGCGTCCCGCTGTTTGGCGGCGAGCGCTTGCGTCTCCTCGAAACTGGCCGCGAGCTCGTGGATTCGAACGTCCTTGCGCGCAATGAGTCCGCTTGCGTCGTAACTTTCCTTTGCGGTCGCGGCGAGTTCGGCCGAAGTCTCCGCCAAGGCGCGTTGAAGCGCTCCAAGCTCGGCGCCGCGTTCGCTATCTTGCTCTGAAAGAGCGAGTAAACCGGCGTCTTGACCAGCGATGATCGCCGCCCGGCGGCCGAGTTCGGCCATCCCGGCCGCATGAACGAGGTTGAGGGCCTCTAGCTTTTGCTCGAGCCGCCTGCATTCGACCGCGAACTCGGCCCGCAACAGATCGCGGCCGGCGCGGATTTCCTCGGGCGAAAGCGGAAGCTGCATTTCGAGCCGCCGCGTGGACAATTTTATGGCGCGCCGCCAAAACGCGGGGGCGATCGCGAGAGCGATAAGGCCCGCGACCAAAAACCCAAGCGCGAAGACCATTGCCTGCTCAATCACACCGCGGCCTATTCAATCTGACGGATAGACGGCCCATAAGCAAAGCGAGCTCGAACCCGTTAATTTTCGATACCAAAATGGATGCCCTGCCATTAGTTCTACACGCAAACCGACGCAATTAGAACACGCCCTGATCACGCAGATTTCCGGCGAAACCAGGACTAGGCCGCAAATTGGTTTACGCCTCCTCCGGGAACGCCGGACGAAAAGCACGGATCAGGGTTGGGTGCCCCATGTCGCGCAATCAGCTACTTTGGAGACGTGGGGAATCTTGGATAGCTTGAGCTTGGGAACTCTGGCGCGGGTTTATGAGGACGGGTCTTTGGCGGAACGCGCCGAGCGTCGCCGGAGCGCATCCTTCCCGATAAGGTCTATTGAGTCTCGCGCAGTCAAGGCTTGTGCATATTCATGCCGGCCCCAACCGCCCGCCCTGGCCTGCGATGTCAGAACGGGTTCCAGGTCGAGGTTTGGGTGAATTTCAGATAGCTGACATTGAAGCCGAGACGCGCGCCTATGCCAGAGCGGATCGGAACCACATATACGCCGTCGTTGACAAGCGCCGTCATGCCAAAGCCGCCGACGAGATAGGCCGAGCCATCGACGCCGCCGTAACGCCGAAAGATCGCGGCCGTCGCGGGCAGATTATAGACAAGCATCATGGTGCGATCGCCGTCGGCGCCGGCATCGAAGCCAAGCGACGGGCCTTGCCAAAAAACCTTCAGGTCGCCGGCGTTGCGCGTGTACATCACGCCTTCGCCGTAACGGAGGCCGCCGATGAAGGCGCCGCCCGCCTCCTGGCCCAGCACATAGCCATTGGGCTTACCCCAGCGTTTTGTCGCGGCCTCGACAATCTCGGCAAGTCCGCGCGAGGCCGATCCAAAGAAACGATGGCCGTTGGCGACCAATTCGTTCGAGGAGAATTCATCCGGCCGTCCGTTCGACGGACCCGGGTCAGCCGAACCGGCGCTCGCCCGGAGAACCGGGATGCCCGCGGCGAGAGCCGCCAGCTTCAGCGTCATTTCCCGTCGCGTTAGCATGGTCAAATCCTCCATAGATTCGTCCGCGATCCAGGCATTGCTTCGAGTTTTGAACGAAGTGCGTTAACGAAGAATTGACGCCTGCCAGGGTTTTATCGCGGCTTCTTTAGGGCGAAGCTGTGCCCGTTTGCTCGGACAATTCCCGCTGTCACATTACGATGCTCGAAAAATGGCCGCGTCGGGATCGCCCCAGGCGACAAAAGGCCCATTTCGAAATTGCGCTTCGGCTTTTCCATAGCGCAAGAGGAGCCCCGCGCGATCGACAACGATCCCGCCCGCGGCGCGCAACACCGCGTCCCCCGCCGCCGTGTCCCATTCCATGGTTTGGCCGAAACGCGGATAGACGTCGGCTCGGCCCTCGGCAACCACGCAGAATTTTAGCGACGAGCCCGCGCTTCGCTGCTCCTTGACAGGGAGTTTTGCGAGAAAAGCCTCGGTCGCCGGATCGGCGTTGGAGCGGCTCACGAGTGCCGTCAATCCTTGCTCCGGCGCCGGCCGCGCATGGATAACCCGGCGTTTTTCAAGCGGCGGCAGAACCGCGCCCGGCGCGACCTCGCAAGTGCTGGCGGTGGCCCCGCCGATCCAGAGTTTTCCCATCGCCGGAGCGTAAACCACGCCGGCGCGTGGCTCCGCATCGACGATCAGCCCAATATTGACGGTGAACTCGCCATTATGTCTCAGGAATTCGCGCGTCCCATCGACCGGATCGACCAGGATGAAAGCATGTCCCGCAACCATCTTCTCGCCTCTTGCAGCCGCTTCCTCGGCGAGCACCGGAAGATTAGGCAACAGCATCGCGAGGCGCCTTAGGATAATGGCTTCGGCCGCTTCGTCGGCGTCGGTGACGGGGCTTCCGTCAGATTTGCGCCTGGTGCGGCTGTCGCCCGCATAGACGACCATCACCGCGACGGCGGCTTCGAGCACGATTTCGGCGAAAATATCGGCTATTGCATCGCGATAGATCGCCGGTGCCATGTCGATTTCTTTGTCGTTCACGAAATTGCCGTCCAGACTTGCGAATTTTGCCAGAGATTGCCTCGGCTAGCTTCCCCCATGTTACGACAATTTGTTAACCTATGATTCGCAGATTGGAGTTGTTAGCCTTGACGGCGGTAGCGGGCAGCGATTCGCTTCGGCATGATGTCTCTGGCCGGTTTCGCGCTTGCTGCGGCCTTGCGCAAGGGCTTTTTGCTCTGGCAAAAGCTTCGGGCATTGCCAACGGGGCAGTTTTGGGGCGCGGAGCCTAGTCTCCTTTGCTTGCAGGGGCTTTGCCCCCGAATGGATGAATCATGACGGTGTTTGCCCTCGATCCCCTCGACCTCGCCGCGCTTCTTTGCTCCCGCGTCTGTCACGACGTGATCGGCCCGGTTGGCGCCATTATCAATGGACTTGAGATGCTCGACGAGGAGCAAGGCGCGGAAATGCGCGGCTTTACGCTCGAACTCATCAAGAAAAGCGCCGGGCAGGCGTCGGCGCGTCTGCAATTTTGCCGGTTGGCTTTCGGGGCCGCCGGTTCGGCCGAGGCTTCGATCGATACCAGCGATGCGGCAAATGTCGCGCGCGGCCTCTTTGGCGGCGAACGGACAGAACTCAAATGGAATGTCCCTCCACCTCGAATGCCAAAGAACAATGTTAAGTTAATCCTGAATTTGTGTCTGATCGCCGCCGCGGCAATCCCGCGCGGTGGCGTCATCGAGGTTACGCTGAGCGGAGCCGAGGAAACGGCGCGGATCACGGTTGCGGCCAAGGGCACGAATGCAAAGCTTGCCGGCCACCTGCCGCTTCTCCTCGCCGGAACGCCAGACCATCCTCCGGCCGGCCCGCAGGACATTCAGGGATATTATGCAGGCCTCGTCGCCAAGGCCGCGAACATGAGTGTGACTGTTGCGGCGGATGCCGACCGCGTCACCATTGAAGCCGAGCTTCTTTCTGCCGAGGTCATCGCCGAGCCGGTCGCGCTGTAGGCCGCGCGGAATTTTCACGCCTGCCGGGGTGGAACGCCAGGCGGCGGAATATCGCTTTTGCTTCTCGCAAATCGTACCCAAATGTTTCGAGACCTGTGCGCA
>QHBR01000196.1 GCA_003244015.1 Hyphomicrobiales bacterium
CGAATATTTTTCGAGGTGCCCGTCACATCAACCGGATCAAGACTGAAATACGGATCGGTCGGCTCACATGCGGCACGCAGTGCTGTGCGGAATAGTGCCGCATCGAAGCCGGAATTCGTATCAGACCGGCCTGACAGCACGAGCCTACCGTCTTTGTAGTAAGCACCGTCGAGAGCGATGTTCACCGGCATTCGTGCCGCCGCTGCTTTGCTGAGCGAAATGCCACCGACCGCCTGTGGTGGCGATTGCGATTCAAAGCCGCTCACTGGTGCAACATACCGATCCGGCGTATACGACTTTTTCACATCCGGCGGGGAAGGTGGAGGAATATAGATATTACCGATATTCTTGGACGGCTCCGGGCTCAGTTTGACGGTGTCGTTTGGGGCCGAAAATGTTGGAGCTGCATGTGGCGATGGAGGCGTGTTGTTGTATGGGACAGCGTTCGGCTGGTTATTGATACCAACGTTTGCCGGTGGTTTAGAGGTGTTGTCGAGAGCCTTTCGCCCAAAGGGGTCATCATTAGCCGGAGTGGGTTTGCTGAAGTAGGGATTAAGCACTCGCTCGATCTTCTGGAAAATGTTATTCTCGCTCGATCTTCTGGACAATGTTATTGAAGAAATCGCGACCCGGGTGCTGCGGCCCAAGCATTTCCTCAAGCGCTTTTTTTTCAGTAGATTCCCACACGGGCGGAGCATTCGGGTCCCATGGTTGTCTATATATATCCTTCGGTGGTCCGACTGGGCGGGGAGGCAATTGGACGCCCTTTTCAATTTGCTTGATCTCGTCATCGTACGCGGTGGAAGCATCCGCCTGGACGACGAATGCACAGGTGCACAGACCAATCGTCGCCAAGCCCATTTTCCACGTTCGCATCTTGCCGTCTCCACTGATCAATCAGCGATTTTGAAGGGTGGTATTCGCCGCGCGGGTACGCTGCTCAGTGACTTGGCATATTTTTTGTGCCCGGCGCTTGCCGCCCTCCTCAAGGCACGTCATATTTTTATTATAGGCCACCGGGGCTTCGGAGCAACGATTATTAGTGCCACTCAGTGGGCGCCGACGTGGGCGCGGTTGGAACTTATTTTTGCATGACCTCCGGCGTGACGACAGCGAATCAGAGTAGAACTGATTAGACGGCTTTTCTGAATGGCTTTGCCAGCCGTCGACCTTGCGCATCGGCGAAGCCGCCCCTTGGAATTGGTTTTTGCAAGGACTAAATAGAGAAGCGGGTTTAAGTTAAAATCCGATCGTGGCGCGGGAGACACAGATGGCTGACGAACACCTTACCGGCAACCCCGGAGCTGGACCCCAATCTGACTCTGGCGACATAGCGACGGCGCCCAAGGATCCGCGAAACGCGATCATCGACGCGCTCTTGGAGCTCGCCGGAGAGCGCAACTGGGACGACATCACGATTTCGGATGTCGCGGCCCGCGCGAATGTCTCGCTCGCCACCTTTCGCGATTTTTTCCCCTCGAAGGGCGCGGTGCTCGCGGGTTTTTCGCGCCGGATCGATCACATCGTTCTCGACGCCGCCGGCGATGATTTGGCCGGGGAACCGGTCAAGGAGCGTTTGTTCGACGTTCTGATGCGCCGTCTCGATGCATTGACGCCTTATAAGCTCGGCCTCGAAGCCATTTCCGACTGGACCCGGCGCGATCCGCTGGCGGCGTCGGCGATCAACCGTGTGGTCATCAATTCGATGCGCTTCATGCTGGAGGCGGCCGGAATCGAATCCGAGGGTCCGGTCGGCGCTTTCAAGCTGCAAGGCCTCGCGCTTGCCTGGATGCGGGTTCTGCGGGTCTGGTTTCGCGACGACGATCCGGGGATTGCCGCAACCATGGCAGCGCTCGACCGCGAATTGACCAGGGGCGGCGGTTTTGTCGCACGGGCGGAGGATTTGAATCGGCTTGTCTCGCCTTTGTTTTCGTTGACGCGTTCCTTAAGCGAGCGCAGGCCTAGTCGCGGTAAGTCCCGTCGCGACGGCCAAAGCGAGAGCAAGGACGAGACGGCAGCCTCTTGAGGTGCAAGCACTTTTAAGGCAACGGCCCATCGTGCCGCGACCATTCCGGCGGCGCGAGTTTGATGGCTCTTGGCGCCGCGGGGCGGCCATTCCCCAGCTGCCCAAACTCGCCAAGCTTGAGCTTCTCGGTTATCCAAAATCTAACCGAAGGGGCGGCGAGCGCCAGTCCCACTAAATCGGAAACAAAACCGGGCAGGATCAACAACACCGCTCCGAGCCCAGCCAGCGTGCCGTCGAGGACCGCTTCCCTCGACAAACCACTCTGTTCGCTTGTTCTCCTCGCCACCGCCTGCCGCAACCGCAGAATTGCCGATAGCCCGACACGACGCAACGTGCTAAGACCGGCGAGGCTCGTTAGAATGCAAACGAGAATAGCACCGGCAAAGCCGATCAAGTGAACGACAGCCGCGAAGGCTACGAGTTCCGCCCCGAGCCAAAGCGCGAGATAGGTTACGAACAGAACCGGCAGGCGCACGAGAGGTTGCCGCATAATGGTGACGTTCGATCGAAGGCGAAGCATAAAGGCCCCCTTGAAGACTGGACTTTGGCTTTGTCGCTCCCCAAATAGATAACATGATAAAAGCACAATCAAGGCGCAACAGGCTCCGGCTCGGAAATAAAGCAGCACCTCAATGCAAAACTCCTTCGATATGACGACCATTGTCTTCGCGGTTCTCGCCGCTTTCGTGGTGTGGAAGCTGCGCTCCGTCCTCGGCACCCGCAATGGCGCTGAAAAACCGCCCCGCAATCCATTCGCAAGCCGCGAGCCCGGCCGTTTTTTCGGGGGCCGGCGCGGCGATGCGGGCAACGGCGACCCCGCTAATCGAGTTATCCCCCTGCCAGGATCGGCCGAGCCTCCGGTCGCGACCGCGCCGGCAAAGGACGACAGGTGGAAACCAAATGCCGAGCCCGGCTCGAAGGCCTGGGCGGGGCTCGACGCCATCGCCGCCGCCGATCCGGCCTTTGCCATCAAGCCCTTTGCCGACGGCGCCAAATCCGCGTATGAGATGATTGTCACCGCCTTCGCCGAGGGGAACCGCGAGGTTTTGCGAAACCTTTTGGCCCCCGAAGTTTTCGAGAGCTTCGCCGCCGCTCTCGCCGAGCGCGAAAAGCGCGGCGAGAAGGTTACGACGACATTCGTTTCGATCGACAAGGTCATGATCGACGATGCCGGGCTGAATCGCCGGACCGCCGAAATCAAAATCCATTTCACGAGCGAGATGATCACCGCGACACGCGACCAGGGCGGGACGGTGATCGATGGAAGCCCAGACAAAGTCGTGCAAATCGACGACATTTGGACGTTCGCCCGGGACACCGGTTCCCGCGATCCGAACTGGAAACTGTCCGCGACCGAAACCGCGCATTGATTGGCTGCGGAGCGGCATTGGCAGCATGCCTGCCCCTTGGTCAAGCGGGCGTGCCGGCGGCGCTAAGGGCCCGATCGCTTTAAATGACCGTACCTCCTTTCCCGCCGGATTCCGCGCCGGGAACAAGAGACCAGCGCGAGTCGTGGCTTAGCCGCCTATCTTTTGCCGATCTCGGTGATTTCGGGCAGGACGATCATCTCGCGGCATTCCAGGTTTTCGCGCGATCCTGCGCGGCAATCGCCGCGAAAAAAAGCCCTTTACGAAATGGGGCCCCCGTCACTCCCGCACTTACTGCCATAGCCAACGCCGCGCTCCGTCAAGAGGTGCGGGAGCCCGCGCAAGCGAAGCGGTTTTTCGAACGCCATTTCCGGCCTTTCCGCGTATCGGCGAAATGCCCGTGGGCGGGCCACGCCGGGTTCCTCACCGGCTATTATGAGCCCATTGTCGATGGATCGCTGACGCGCAGCCGCGATTTTACCGCGGCGGTTTTCGCCGGCCCGGACTGGCTCAGCGACCTTGTGGAAGTGTTTCTTGCCCAGGTGCAAGGGTCCGCGCGTGTCCGCCTCGCGAACGGCAAAGTCTTGCGGCTCGCCTATGCCGGACGCAACGGTCATCCCTATACCTCGATCGGCCGCATTCTGATCGATACCGGCGAAATCGCCGAAGCCGATATGTCGCTTGCCACCCTCAAGCAATGGATTCGCGCGCACGGTCAAAATCCTGGAGACGCGGGTGCGGCGTTGATGCACCGCAACAAATCCTATGTTTTCTTCTCGCTCCACGAGGAATGCGAGCCGGCCACTTACGGATTGCCTTTCTGGATTGTGGCCGATCTGCCTTGGCGCGGTTCGTTCCCCTCGCCATTCCGGCGCCTAATGATCGCCCAGGACACGGGTTCCGCCATCATAGGTCCCGCCCGCGCCGATATTTTCTTCGGCTCGGGGGATGACGCGGGCGCCCGGGGAGGCGATATTCGGCACGCGGGTGACGTCGTTGTTCTTCTGCCCGCCGAAGAGGCGCCGGACCCGTGAATGAAACCTTCCCTGCCTCCGGCAAGCCCCGGCTCCGGCGGCTGAGCGCGGAAGAGATCGAGCTCTGGCTTAACGTGACGCGGGGCGTCGCGCGCCGGCCAGGGAGCGGTTCGCCGCAGCTTCCTCAGCCGCGAAATGACGCGGAGCTTCAGGCGAACGAGGCCGGTAACATTCTGCCCAAGGGAGCCCGCGCGGAGACGCCTCCTTCGCCGGTCGAGCGCAAGGCTCCTCCCCCGCTCGCGCCGCTTGAGCGGCGGTTGCGCCAAAAGCTCGCGCGCGGCCGCGCCGGGCCCGACGCCGCGCTCGACCTGCATGGCATGCGCCGGCAGGAGGCTTTCGCCGCCCTGCGGGAATTCTTGGCGAGGGCGCAGATCGAGGGCGCGCGGCTTGTCCTGGTGGTGACCGGCAAGGGGGCGAGCGCCACATCCGAGGATGGCACGGCGGGTGTCTTGCGCAAAAGCGTGCCAAACTGGCTACGCGGCGCGGAATATCGTTCGATCGTCGCCGGTTTCGAGGAAGCCTCGCGCCCGCACGGTGGCGCCGGCGCGCTCTATGTACGGCTCCGGCGGCGCGATCGCCCCGCGCGCGGAAAGCCATTGCCTTGACCGCTCCGAAACCCGAATTTCGCAATGTCGCGGCGCCTTCGATCGCCGACCTCGACCTCATGGCGCAAGCAGCTTTCGCCGCCCTGCCGGAAGACTTTCGCCGCCTCTGCGACGGCGTTGTGATCCGCATCGAGGATTTTCCCGACGATGAAACGCTCGACGAGATGAACTGCGAAAGCGAATTCGACCTGTTGGGGCTGTTTCACGGCCGCGGCCGTGCCCAATCCGAGGCGACCCCGATGACCGGACAATTTCCCAACATGGTGTGGCTCTACCGCCGCCCGATCCTCGATTTCTGGGCGGAGCACGAAGAGACGCTCGGCGCCATCGTCGCCCATGTTCTCGTGCATGAAATCGGCCATCATTTCGGACTATCCGACGAAGACATGCAGCAAATCGAGCAGGCCGCCGGATAGCGCGCCAGAGCGTTTCCCGATTACATGATTTTTCTCGACGGGGACCGGTTTCCACTTCTCTCAAAAATGGCTCGGGGAACCTCATGTTCAATGCCGCGCTCGCCGCCGCGAGCCAGATTCTTACGCCGCCGTTCCGGACGGTTCTTTGGAAGACGCTGGCGTTGACGCTGGCTTTGCTTGCCCTCGTCTGGATCGCGCTTCACAAGCTTCTCGTCGCGGGCGTCGCGCTTCCCTATCCTTGGGCGGCAACGGCGTTGTCGTTTATCGGCGGGGTTTCGCTCTTCATCGGCCTCGCTTTTCTGGTCGCGCCTGTGTCCTTCATTGTTGCGGGCTTTTTCTTCGACGAACTGGCGGAAGCAGTTGAGCATGAACTGGCTCCGGGCGAAGCGCCAGGCCGGGCTCTTTCGCTCCTCGATGCGGCATGGCTATCGGTTAAATTTTCCGCCGTCGCGCTCGGCGTCAATCTTGTCGCGCTTTTGTTGCTGTTGGTTCCCGGCGTTAATGCCGCCGCGTTTTTCGGCGCCAACGCCTATTTGTTCGGACGCGGCTATTTCGAACTCGCGGCCTCACGCTATCTTCCGCTCGGCGAGGTTCGGCGGTTACGCAAAAGGAACGCGCTTCGCTTGTTTGGCGCTGGCCTTGTCATGGCGGCGATGCTTGCCGTTCCGGTCCTCAATCTGCTCATGCCGCTGTTCGGGACGGCATTCATGGTGCGTGTCGCCAGAAACATCATGCGGTCCGCCCGGCAAGCGCCGCGCTCGGCGTCCGGTTAAGAGGGAGTTCTCAGACCGCGCGCGTGCCGGCGAATTGCCCGGTTTTGCGGTAACGATAGAGATAGGAAGGCACAAAAGTCTCGAACGGTTCGGGCGCGATGCCAAGGCCGCCGAGGGTCCGCCCTTCGGCCTCCGCTTGCGGCGAGACAATATTGTCGCCTCGCAAGAGTTTTACCTGGTCGGAGGTTATCGTAAGAATCTCCGGAAAAAAACCGAGTGACAATTTGCGGATAATTCCGGTAACGAAAGCGAGAGATCTCGCGCGCCCGAAAGAGATCGGGATGAGCCGGCGGCGGCGCCCGGTCACCGTCAGGACGAACGTAATTATCCGCCGGAGCGTCGCGATTTCCGGCCCGCCCAATTCATAGATTACCCCTGGCTTAGCCTTGCCGTCGACGGCCAACGCGATCGCCGTCGCGACATCCCCGGCGAAGACCGGCTGAAGTTTGGTTGCGCCGCCGCCGAACAAGGGGAGCGCCGGCATGAGCCGCGCCATCGCCGCGAACCGATTGAAGAATTGATCCTCCGGCCCGAATACGACCGAGGGCCGCATGATGATGGCATCGGGCAAGATTTGCCGCACCGCCGCCTCGCCAAAGGCCTTGGTTTTCGCGTAGACGGAAGGACCCGTAGGGTCGGCTCCAATGGCCGACATTTGCACAAAAACTTCCGTGCCCGCTTGTTTCGCCGCCTTGGCGATGGATTGCGCGCCGAGGTGGTGAATCGCGTCGAAACGTTGCGCGCCCGACTCATGCAATATGCCAACCAGATTGATGGCCGCTTGCGCATCCCGCAGCGCATGGGCGACAGACCCAGGATAGCGCACATTCGCCTGGACGGCATGGATTTGACCGGCCGTGCCAAGCGGCTGCAAGTGAAACGCGAGATCCGGGCGGCGCACCGCGACCCTGACCCGCCAGCCTCGCCGCGCCAAGGCGCGCACCACATGCCGGCCGACAAAACCCGAACCGCCGAACACCGTCACGAGCCGGTCTGATTCCACCAGTCCGTCCTCCATCGCCGCCTGTCCTTGATGCAACGCTTCGTTCGTGCGTGGTTTAACTTGGTTTCGCACTCAATGGAATCGCGAAAGCAATTTAATTCGGAATCGACGAAGCGCAATGGGATAGGGTCATAAACGGAGTCACTTTGTAGCAGATCTCGGCATGTGCAGTGCTAAATGCCATGCCGAGGAAGACTGACGATGCCAGAACAGTTTTTCCTGCTGTATAAGTCGATTTCATAATTTACTCCCAAAGGTTTAGTCGACGTCTTGGGTTCGGCCAAAAATCACTTTTGGCCGGCTCCGAAGGACGGGACCGTTTTCACAAAAATGCCTCACAGTGCCTCTTTGAGAATCCGGTGAGGCAGCGGCGGTTTCATAATCCCGCATCGCCCGGATTAAATTTCACGAAACCGTTTCCTCCGCAACCCCTGTTCAGGGGTGAGGATATTGCTCATATTATCACATATTTATTATCACACACTAAAGTTGCCAATATCTGGGAAACACACCTTTGAACGCTCGCATAGTTGTGGTAAGGTGACGGATTAACATCGTTCTTATCATAGATTAACATCGTTTCTTATCATATTTGTGTCGCTTGTATTAACGGTGCTGGCGATTTTCGGAGTGCAATCGCAGATTGAATTAATCGGCTATCCAAAGTTGCTTCCGGCAATGCGTCATCGTTGAGTGTCCGTCCGGAGAGATAT
>QHBR01000113.1 GCA_003244015.1 Hyphomicrobiales bacterium
CGAATGAATCAGACCACTAGCCGGGCCAAGACTCCCTCCCGACTCGCAACCGGCCATGACTAAACCGAGAAGCAAGAGACCCATCTCGACGGGTGCATGATCATCATCACCTCACCACTCTTACGACTCAATCCGGCAATAACTATTCATTCGTCGTCAATAGGGTTCGATCATCCCCCGTCAACATGGTAGCTGGTCGTGCCCGCGGTGGCGAGGCACCCATGTGACTAAATCAGCCGCAATCCCTTAAGGCTCGCGTGGCCGTGCTTGCCGATGATCAAATGATCATGCACGGCAACTTTGAGGGGTTTGCCCACTGCGATGATCTGATGGGTGAGGTGGATTTCGTCCGCCGATGGCTGTGGATCGCCCGATGGATGATTGTGCACAAGGATGATCGCGCAAGCGCTGAGTTCGAGCGCGCGGCGCATGATCTCCCGGGGATAGACCGGCGCATGATCGACCGTGCCGACGCCTTGAACCTCGTCGGCGATCAAATGATTCTTCTTGTCGAGAAATAGCACGCGAAATTCCTCGTGATCGAGGAAGGCCATCGCGGTGCGGCAGTAATCGACGACCGCGGCGAAACTCGACAGCGATGGCCGGTTTTCGATCGAGGATTTGGCGAGACGCTTGGCCGCCGCCTCGATAATCTTGAGTTCGACGATCGCGGCGTCGCCCAGCCCCTCGATTTCGAGCAAACGCTCGGGGCGCGCCGACACAACCTCGGCGAACGAGCCGAAGCGGGCGACGAGAGCCTTGGCGAGCGGTTTGACGTCGCGCCGCGGCATGGCGCGGAAAAGAATGAGTTCGAGCAGTTCATACTTGCCCAGGGCATCGGCGCCGCCTTTGCGGAACCGGTCGCGCAACCGCTCCCGGTGGCCGAGGTAATGCGGCGGGCTGGCGGCGGGGGTCGTTTCCCCTTTCGTCATGCGCCGTGCAACCCGGTGGCGTCATAGGGTGGACGATGCAGACCGTTCGGCGAAAGGGTGAATGCTTCGTAGCCGGTCTCGGTCACGCCGATCGAATGTTCGAATTGCGCCGATAAGGAGCGGTCGCGGGTCACCGCGGTCCAGCCGTCGGCAAGGATTTTTACGTGCGGGCGGCCGAGATTGATCATCGGCTCGATGGTGAATAACATGCCGGGTTTGAGCAGCCCGCCTTCGCCGCGCCGGCCGTAGTGGAGAATGTTGGGCTCGTCGTGAAATAGGCGCCCCAGGCCATGGCCGCAAAAGTCGCGCACGACGGAACAGCGTTCGGCCTCGGCGTATTCCTGGATCGCGGCGCCGATATCGCCGGTCGTCGCCCCAGGGCGCACGGCGGCCATGCCGCGCAGCAGCGCCTCATAGGTCACTGCGACGAGGCGCTCGGCACGGCGGGGAACCTCCCCAACGCAATACATCCGGCTCGAATCGCCGTGCCAGCCATCGAGGATCAAGGTCACGTCGATGTTGAGAATCTCGCCTTCCTTGAGCGGTTTGCCGTCGGGTATTCCGTGGCAAACCACATGATTGATCGAGGTGCAGATCGATTTGCGGTAACCGCGATAGTCGAGCGGCGCCGGGTAGGCGTCATGCGCCATCGCGAAATCGAAGACGAGCGTGTCGAGAGCCTCGGTGGTGGTGCCGGGCCGCACATGCCCGGTCAGCAGGTCGAGCGCTTCGGCGGCAAGCTGTCCGGCCCGGCGCATTCCGGCGAACGCCTCCGGCCCATGCAATTTGATATGGCCGGCCTTGCGGCCCGCGACGTCCACAGAGCTAACAAACGGCATCGTTTCCGGTCTCGCGCGCTTTTCCGGCTAGCTTATCAGTTTACCGTCAATTTAAGCCATTGTCGCGCCGAGGCAAGGTTGCGTGCGGAGCCGCCCCAAGATAGATGCGGCGCCGGCGGGCGCGATAATCCGCTCGGCCCCCGCGCGCTTTATCTGTTCCAAAGCAACATGGACACCTTGTGTCGCATCCACGGCACCAACGAGCCGGACTTGATCGGCAAGGCGGTCTCATCCGGCTGCATAAGGATGATGAACGCCGATGCCATCGATCTCTATGAGCGGGTCAAGGCCGGCACGCGGGTTGTCGTGCTGTGACCTGGATTCGCCGAATCAAACCCTGGCGCCGCACGCAAGAACGCCCGCGGCGCGCTGGGCGGAGCGCCGGAGACGCCCCTCCAGCTCGGAGTGCTCGTCAATGCGTGGGGATCGTGCTCAGAACGCCCGTGTTGTTGTTTGCGGTCCCGTCGATATCGTTGTCGCCGTAGGTGAATAGAGTTCCGCCGCCCCTTTGGCGCGCAGTTTGTGTCGCGGTCAAGCACGATCTAGGATGAATTTATGCAAAAATAATAATACATCATTTGTCATATTCCCGGCCTGCGATCCCCGAGGATTTCGGCCTCTTCCTACGACCAAAGCGCTGACGCAGTTTGTCGGCGAGATGTTGGTGGTCGACGCGGTGGTGAACAACACGGATCCGTTGTTGAGGAACGACGACACCGTCGGGTTCAGAGGAGAACTCAGCATCGGTGCCGTCGTCAAGAGCAAGGGCAGCCGTATCGTCCTCACCGATTTTGAGGAACCCTGGGGCGCCACCGCGCCCCTCTGGCTGTCAAGAAATCAGGGCCTGACTTGGACCAAAGAGTTCACGATCAATCCCCCGCCAGGTGATCCAGGCGCGATCGGCTGCCCCTGCGATCAGACGGTCGATTTCAACCCACGCAATGGCACACTGGCTGGTACCTTGCCTTACTGACAATATTTTCAGTGCGGCTAGCAACAATCTGACGGTTACACCCGGCGCTTTCAATTATTTCCAAAGCCCGCCCGGTACTGCGGTGGCGACGACTCACCTCGTGCCGGGAGTTTCCCCAGATCAGCCATGGCTTCTGGTCGGCAGGAAGCCTGGTGCGTTGTCGCAAAATGTCTACGTCGCCTATGGCAATTTCAGCGGAGCTCCAGACATGCGGGTGGCGGTGGCGGCGGGGGCCAGCCCGCTCAATTTCACCACCGACAACATCAGCGGGTTCTCTACCGGCTTCGTCAATCCCGGCCATCGGCTGGCGGTCGATCCGCGTTCTGGCGCGGTCTACAGCCTGTTCCAGCGCCGGATAGCTGCTGGGTCGGCGGCTCACAGAACATCAACTACATGCTGAACCGCTCTACCGATGGCGGCGGGACATGGACCCTCAATACCAGCGCGACCGGCATCATTGTCGCGAATGCTGACAGCGACCAACCGACACCCAAATTCTGTACGGTAAACGCGTTGCTGGGTGGCGTCGATCACGCCACCGTAGATCCAAAGACCGGGGATGTCGTCTATGTCTACGGAAATCGCGATCCGGTCACTGGCAACAATCGTCTGGCCCTGCGGCGGCTAACGCCAGACGGCGCAGGCGGGCTTACAATCGGGCCGGAAATCTTCATCACCGGGCAAGTTCAGGCTGCCATTCCTTCCGTGGCAATCACTCGGAACCGCACTGTTGGCGTCTTCTATTACACCTGCGACGGCACCTCGCCCAGCGGATTTCCGATCATCACGGCTCACTTCAGCACGAGCACCGACCTTGGAACTACTTTCTTCGACAACACGCTTGAAAGTTTCCTCTCGCCGGCCACAGACAACGGCAACGGAAGGCAGCGGGTGCTCGGGGACTACCAGCAAGTGAAAGCCGTGGGCAACACATTCTACGGTGGTTTCGCCGGGAACAGGGTGGGGTTTTATCCGCTTTCGCCCTTCTCCATCACTGATCCGATCTTCTTTAAGGTGGAGACCGGAAAGGTGGAGACCGGGGAGGACAGTGACCTCCTAGAGTGACCTTCGCTAGCCTCTTGCGGGAGCGTGCGACCGCTCCCGCTACGGCGCTAGCTCGATGCAGCTAAAGGGCGGCATTGCTCCGGACATAGAATGACCTACGTAGCCGATAAGGATCACGCGGGTTCCGGGCCGAACTTTTCCGGCGGCGCTGAACACGTCGCCGGAAACGGGCACCGAAATGGGCGACTCATCCACTATGATCGTCACGTATTTCCCGCCCCATGGCCCATTCCCGCGCGATTAGAATGCGCTAGTCATGATTTGGTAGCGCGGGCCATATTGGTCGGTCGGTCGCGGGCAGGAGCCGGGCGCGCCCACCTCCCCGGCATGTGAACGCGCCGGTGCGAGTAGGATCAACGCAAGGCGCACGGCAATTACACGGATCATAAGCCACCGCACTGCAAGATTGACTGCCTGGCAAGCGATAAAGGTATGGTTTACACCTATCGCGGCAACAGGCTCGACCCCATCAAAAACAAATCGACGGCGTGCGCGGCTTGGCGGCCCTCGCGGATCGCCCAGACGATCAGGGATTGGCCGCGCCGCATGTCGCCGCAGGCAAAGACCTTGGGAATCGAGGTCTTGTAGCTCGTCTGATCGGCCTCGACATTGCCGCGTTGATCGAACGCGACGCCGAGATTTTCCAAAAGCCCCTCATGCAGCGGCGAAACGAAACCCATGGCGAGGAGGACGAGATCGGCCCTGAGCTCGAAGGCGCTGTCCGGAATTTCCTTTAAATTCGCGTCGAGCCGCACGCAGACGAGTTTCTTGACGGCGCCATCCTCGCCGCGCAATTCCTTGGTCAGAATCGAAAAATCCCTTTCGGCGCCTTCTTCCTGGGAGGACGACGTGCGCATCTTCAAGGGCCAGTCCGGCCAGGTCAGCAGCTTGTTTTCCTTATCGGGAGGGCGCGGCATGATTTCGAGCTGGGTCACGGACAGCGCGCCCTGGCGGATCACGGTCCCGATGCAATCCGACCCCGTATCGCCGCCGCCGATCACGATGACGTGCAAGGCCGAGGCAAGGATCGGCGCGTTGCTGTGGATCGGCTCCTTGGCGATGCGCCGGTTCTGCTGCGGCAAAAATTCCATCGCGAAATGCACGCCGGAGAGATCGCGGCCTGGAACCGGCAGATCGCGCGGCTTTTCGGCGCCGCCGGAAAGAACGATCGCGTCGAAGTCTTTGAGCAATTCCGCCGCATCGAGATCGATCCCGACATTCATGCCATTGTGGAAATGCACGCCTTCCGCCTGCATTTGGACAATCCGCCGGTCGATCAAATGCTTTTCCATCTTGAAATCGGGAATGCCATAGCGCAGCAAACCGCCAGGCTTGGCATTTTTCTCGTAGAGATGGACGTCGTGCCCGGCCCTAGCTAGCTGCTGGGCGCAGGCAAGCCCCGCCGGTCCCGAACCGACCACGGCGGCCTTCTTGCCGGTCTTCGTCCCGGCGGGTTCGGGTTTTATCCAGCCGTTCCTCCAGGCGCGGTCGGCGATCGCGCATTCGATGGTTTTTATGGTGACCGGACTATCGTCGATGTTCAGCGTGCAAGAGGCTTCGCAAGGCGCCGGACAAAGACGGCCGGTGAATTCCGGAAAATTATTGGTCGAATGAAGATTGCGCGAGGCCTCCTCCCAATCGGAGCGGTAGACGAGATCGTTCCAATCGGGAATCTGATTATGGACCGGACATCCGGTGTGGCAAAACGGAATGCCGCAATCCATGCAGCGCGCCGCCTGATCCCTGGTCGCTTCCTCGGAAAGCGGGATCATGAATTCCTTGTAATTGCGAATCCGGTCGGAGGCCGGCACGTAGCGCCGGTCGCGTCGATCGATTTCAAGGAATCCCGTTACCTTGCCCATACGCCGCAAAATTCCCTAATCGTTCTTTAAGAACCTCTGCCAAAAGCCAGGCCACCGCCATGAGCCGTCATCCCGAGGGGGCTTGAAAGGCCGTCTCGAACGACGAGGACGAGTCTTTTGAAACAGGCTCCAAGCCCGCGAGAACAGCTTTCTCCCGTGGCAGAAGGACTTAAGCCCAGCATACATATCCGCTACCGGCCGCGCCACCCTATCCCATCGGGGCCGGGGGCCTCATGGACGTCGCTTCCGTCATTCCGCCGCCGCGAGACGGGGCTGTCCCCCCTTGGCGATCAATTCCTCGATCGCGCGACGGTACTCGACCGGCATGACCTTGCGGAATTTTGGCTTGTACTCGTCCCATTGTTCGAGAATGTGGCGGGCCCGCGCCGAATTCGTATAAAGGGCATGGTTCGAGATGAGCTGATGCAGCCGTTCGGCGTCGAAGCGGGTCATGTCGCCCATGACATCGACGCGGCCATGGAAATCGAGATCGCCGCCGTGGTGATAGTTCTTCAGCATCAAGTCTTCTTCCTCGACGACCGGCTCTAGCTCGACCATGGCGAGATTGCAGCGTTGCGCGAATTTGCCGTCTTCGTCGAGGACATAGGCGATGCCCCCTGACATGCCGGCGGCGAAATTACGCCCCGTCTCGCCGATGACGACGACGATGCCGCCGGTCATATATTCGCAGCCGTGATCGCCGGCCCCTTCGACGACCGCGATCGCGCCGGAGTTGCGGACCGCGAACCGTTCGCCGGCAACGCCGCGGAAATAGCATTCGCCGGCGATCGCGCCATAGAGCGCGGTATTGCCGATGATGATCGATTTCTCCGGGGTAATCCGCGCCAAGGCCGGGGGATAAACGATGATGTGGCCGCCCGAGAGCCCCTTGCCGACGTAATCGTTGGCCTGGCCCTCGAGTTCCAGGGTGACGCCGGCGGCAAGCCACGCGCCGAAACTTTGCCCGGCGGTCCCCTTGGCTCTGATATGGATCGTGTCGCCCGGAAGCCCGGCATGGCCATAACAGCGCGCGATGGCTCCCGACAACATGGCGCCCGTGGCGCGGTCGGTGTTGTTGATCGCGGTCTCGATAGTTATTCGGGCGCCGGTTTCAATCGAGGCCTTGGCCGCCGCGATCAGCTTGCGATCCAGCACTTTTTCGAGCCCGTGATCTTGCCGGGTCGAATGAAAGATCGCTTGACCTTGCGCTGGCGGCTTGTGGAAGAGCTTCGAGAAATCAAGCCCGCGCGCCTTCCAATGGTTGATCGCCTGTTGCTCGTCGAGCATCTGAATTTGTCCGATCATCTCGTCGACGGTGCGATAGCCCATCGTTGCCATCAATCGGCGCACTTCCTCGGCAACAAAGAAAAAGAAATTGATCACATGCTCGGGCTGACCGGTGAACCGCTTGCGCAGAACAGGGTCTTGCGTCGCAATGCCGACCGGACAGGTGTTTAAATGGCACTTGCGCATCATGATGCAGCCGACGGCAATCAGGGGCGCCGTGGCGAAGCCAAATTCGTCGGCGCCGAGCAACGCGCCGATCACGACATCGCGTCCGGTGCGCAGGCCGCCATCGATCTGCACCGCGATCCGCGAGCGCAGACGGTTCAGGACCAAGGTTTGTTGCGTCTCGGCAAGGCCGATTTCCCAGGGACTGCCGGCATGTTTGATCGAGGTCAGCGGCGAGGCTCCGGTGCCGCCCTCGAAGCCGGAAATGGTGACATGGTCGGCGCGGCCCTTGGAGACGCCGGCGGCGACGGTTCCGACGCCGGCCTCGGAGACAAGTTTGACCGAGACACCTGCCTTGGGATTGACGTTCTTCAGATCGAAGACGAGCTGCGCCAGGTCCTCGATCGAATAGATGTCGTGATGCGGCGGCGGCGAGATTAGGCCGACGCCTTGCGTCGAGTGACGCACCTTGGCGATGATGGCATCGACCTTGTGCCCTGGCAATTGGCCGCCTTCGCCAGGTTTTGCCCCCTGCGCCATCTTGATCTGCATTATGTCGGAGTTGACGAGATATTCGGTGGTGGCGCCGAACCGCCCGGAGGCCACCTGCTTGATCGCCGAGCGCATCGAATCGCCGTTGGGGAGCGGTTTGTAGCGGTCGGACTCCTCGCCGCCTTCTCCGGTATTCGATTTGCCGCCGATCCGGTTCATCGCGATCGCGAGCGTCGTGTGGGCCTCGCGCGAGATCGAGCCATAGGACATGGCCCCGGTCGAGAAACGCCGCACGATCGATTGGGCGGATTCGACGTCCTCGATTTGCATCGGCAGGCGGCCGTCTTCCTGCGCCGTCTTGATGCGGAAAAGACTGCGGATGGTCAACGGTCGCTCGGTTTCCTCGTTCAAGAGGGCGGTGTAGGCGCGATAGCTGGCCTCATCGTTGCCGCGCGCGGCATGTTGCAAGAGGGACACCGATTGCGGCGACCAGGAATGCGCTTCGCCGCGTATGCGGAAGGCGTAATCGCCGCCAACGTCAAGGGCATGGCGATAGAGCGGCGCATCGCCGAAAGCCTCCTTCTGGCGGCGCACGGTTTCCTGGGCGATTTCGCCAAGCCCAACGCCGCCGATCCGCGTCGCGGTCCCGCTGAAATAGCGCTCAACGAAATCTTCCGCGAGACCGACCGCCTCGAAAATCTGGGCGCCGCAATAGGACTGGTAGGTCGAAATGCCCATTTTCGACATGACCTTCAAGAGGCCCTTGTCGATCGATTTGATGTAGCGCTTGCATGCCTCATGGCCATCGATTTCATCGGGAAACTCGCTCGCCATGGCGGCGAGCGTCTCGAAGGCGAGGTAGGGGTTGATCGCTTCCGCTCCATAGCCCGCCAGCAGGGCGAAATGATGGACCTCCCGCGCGTCGCCGGTTTCGACGACGAGGCCGACCGAGGTGCGCAACCCCTTGCGGATCAGATGATGATGCACCGCCGCCGTCGCAAGGAGGGCCGGGATCGGAATGCGGTCGGCGCCGGTCAGACGGTCGGACAAGATGATGATGTTGAAGCCGCTGTTGACCGCGTGTTCGGCGCGGTCGCAGAGTCGGCCAAGGGCATCCGGCATGCCTTCCGCGCCGCTTTCCGCAAGATAGGTGATATCGAGCGTCTTGGTGTCGAAAGCCTCCTCGAAATGCCCGATCGAACGGATTTTCTCGAGGTCGCCGTTGGTCAGAATGGGCTGCCGGACCTCCAAGCGTTTCTTGCTTGCATTGCCTTCGAGCTCGAGGATGTTGGGGCGCGGCCCGATGAAGGACACGAGGCTCATGACCAATTCCTCGCGGATCGGATCGATCGGCGGATTGGTCACCTGCGCGAAATCCTGCTTGAAATAGGTATAGAGGAGCTTCGACTGCGTCGACAATGCCGAAATCGGCGTGTCGGTGCCCATCGACCCGACCGCTTCCTGGCCGGTCACCGCCATCGGCGGCAGCAGAAGCGAAAGATCCTCCTGGCTGTAGCCGAACGCTTGCTGGCGATCCAAGAGCAACACATCGGTGCGCGGCGAACGCGGATGGACCGCGAGATCCATATCCTCGAGCACGATCTGGGTGCGCTTCAGCCATTCGGCATAAGGATGCGAGGCGGCGAGCGTGCTTTTGATTTCGTCGTCCGAGATGATGCGGCCCTGCTCCAAATCGACGAGCAGCATCTTGCCCGGCTGCAGCCGCCATTTGGTAATGATCCGCTCTTCGGCGATCGGCAAGACGCCGGCTTCCGAGGCCAGCACGACGAGCCCGTCGCTGGTGACGATATAGCGCGCCGGACGCAGGCCATTGCGGTCGAGCATCGCGCCGATTTGGCGGCCATCGGTAAAGGCGACGGCGGCCGGCCCGTCCCAGGGTTCCATCATCGCGGCGTGATATTCGTAGAAGGCGCGGCGCGCCGGATCCATCAGTGGGTTGCCCGACCAGGCTTCCGGAATGAGCATCATCATCGCATGGCTAAGCGAATAGCCGCCTTGGATGAGGAATTCGAGTGCATTGTCGAAACAGGCCGTGTCCGATTGGCCTTCGTAGGAGATCGGCCAGAGCTTGCTTATGTCATTGCCGAAAAGCCCGGAGGCGACCGAGGCTTGCCGCGCCGCCATCCAATTGAGGTTGCCGCGCAGGGTATTGATTTCGCCATTGTGCGCGACGAGACGGTAGGGATGCGCTAGCGACCAGGTCGGAAACGTGTTGGTCGAAAAGCGCTGATGCACAAGGGACAACGCCGATTCGAACAAGGGGTCGGCGAGGTCCTTGAAATATTTGCCGAGCTTCGTCGCGAGCAATAGGCCCTTGTAGACGATAGTGCGCGACGAAAGCGACACGGGATAGAAGCCGGCGGTGCGCTTGTCGTTCAGATGGTAGACCGCGTTCGAAATCGTCTTGCGCAGAATAAAAAGCCGCCGCTCGAACACGGTCTGATTCTCGACATGAGGGCCGCGCTTTATAAAAATCTGGCGGCTTACAGGTTCGGCCGCCCTGACGCTCGCGCCAAGACAAGAAGAATCGACTGGCGTGTCGCGCCAGCCGAGCGAAATCTGTCCTTCCGCGGCGACCATTCCTTCAACAATGTCTTCGACGATCCGGCGGCCCTCCATATCGCGCGGCAAGAACAGCGCGCCGATGGCATATTCGCCCGGCGCTGGCAGGACGAAACCGAGCTCCGCGGCCTTTTTGGCAAAAAAGCGATGCGGGATTTGAACCAGCATGCCGCAGCCATCGCCCGCCTCGGGATCGGCGCCGACCGCGCCGCGATGATCGAGATTGCGCAGAATCTTGAGGCCCATGGCGATCATTTCGTGCGACTTGCGATTGCGCATGTCCGCGACGAAACCGACCCCGCAGGCGTCGTGCTCCTTGGCGGGCGAATAAAGGCCTTGCGCGGCTGGCAGGCCGGGATCTCGCATGAGCTGGCCGGGGACGATCGGATCCGTCATCTCTCACCCTCGATTAAGAGAGAACCGCCAAAATACTAGCGCCGGAGGAAGGCCTCCGCGCCCCATCGAAGCGCGCTTGAGGAACCTAGACCTTGTGGCAAAAACTGAGCCAAGCAAGAACTGGGCTACGCCGGCACAGGCCGGCGCCGACGCGCTGCTTCAACTATTGGATTGGCGTCAATACCGGATGGGAGCGCGCGCCGCCGGCGTTGCCCTAGCCCAAAGTGTCAGCAACGCTATCCTAAGGAGTTAAGATTGCAGATTTTTGGGGCTTTAACAAGCGTTGAAAATGACCTTTGCGAACCGGCGCGCTTGGGCGGCTTGGGTCTCGGCTGACCGGCTCCTCCGCGCCACCGGGCCTTGGCCGCCGCGGCGTCGTGTGAATCGGCGTGGAATAAG
>QHBR01000343.1 GCA_003244015.1 Hyphomicrobiales bacterium
AGACCCTCGGGCCGGAGCACCCCGACGTGGCCCAGAGCCTTGAGAATTATGCGGCCTTGCTAAGAAAGCTAGATCGAATAGCGGAGGCGGAGACGATGGAAGTCCGCGCGAAGGCGATTCGCGCGGCGCATTAACACCGTCCGAAAACCCTTGATTTTTGCGACATGCGCGGGCCGTCGCGCGATTGGATTTTCCGGGCAAGCCCGCCGACTCTTGTCGAAACGGACAAAAGATTTCGCCGAAAAGACCATCGCCGCACCTTGCGGATGTATGATGCTCTCGAGTGTCAATCGTACCAAAACGTGAAACATTCTGGTACGATTGAGCCGCGAATTTAGTAACACACATCTCGATTAGCGTGTCGCCCAACACAAGCACATCCATCCTCGCTCTGAGGAAACAATCGAGCGCTTCCTCCGGCTTGCACACGACGGGCTGATTCTCGTTGAAGGACGTATTCATGACCATCGGCACCCCCGTCAAAGCCCGGAACGCCTCGATCAGGCGATGATAGCGCGGGTTCGTCTCGCGATGCACAGTCTGCAATCGGCCCGATCCATCGACGTGAGTCACGGCCGGAATTAGCGGCCGCTTTTCTGGCCGGATCCGGAACACTTGCATCATGAAGGGAACGTCGTCTTCCGCTTCGAACCACTCGCCGACATGCTCGCGCAGGATCGAGGGCGCAAAAAGACGAAATCTCTCGCGCCGTTTGATCTTGAGGTTCAGTATGTCCTTCATGTCCGCGCGGCGCGGATCGCAGACGATCGAACGGTTTCCGAGCGCGCGCCATTGGCACGTACTCAAATGAGCAGCCCCCATATCTGCCCTTCGGAAAGTGACGGCCAAGGTCCGGCCATTGATAGAAATAGTCGTGGGAGAGGTAGTACATTAGACGTCCCGTGAGGCAGGGCCGCTCGGCGCGGACGATGGTCTCGATGAAAACGATTCGGGTTCCAAAGAAGAACCGGCCAACGACGGCAAAGGGAACCACAGGACCTGCCCCCGTGCTGAGGATGACGTCAGGCCGTTGTCGCCGAAGAATATGGTAGCATTCCCGCATGTTGAGAAACACTTTCCAATCTCGTTCGGAGTGGGTGATGAAGCACGTGTTGTCCCGCATGTCCTCCGGCAGCATCACCTGCTTATTGAGCACATAGAAATGGCGATAGGGCCCATAGGCCGCCCTCAGCATCCGCACTTCCGTGAGATGTCCTCCACTAGAGGAAACGATGCAGACTTTCATCGTTCTCCGGCCGCCCACTTTCGGAACATGAAGACGTGCAAATTGCCGAGCGAGGGATCATAGACGGTCAGCTCAAGTCCCTCCTTCGCACCCCAAGCCTCCACCTCCCCACGCGTGTGAAACGTGGCCAGCGGCGTGATGATGTAATCGTAGAAAAAGCGCTTCGCTCCCGCCCATGTTCGGTGGCCTCGGAATTTGACGAGGTGGGCGAGGTAATAAACAGGGATTACCGTCATAGCGAGCAGAATACGTCCTGGTATAGAGCGCAAGATCCGACGGATTAGTGGTCCCGCGTATGTGTAGATGTGATAGTAGTAACGCCGCCGTTTGTAAACGCCTAGTCTCGCAGAGTGCGCGCATTCTCGCGGAAGGAGCGGTAGGCGTCCGGTGTGTGATGGATCACGCCGTCCGAGATGACGGCATCCAACGACCCGTCTTCGAACGGCAGGGCCAGATTCGTGGCTCGAACCAAACGTGCAGCTGGAGCGCGCTTGCCGGCTCGCACGAGCGAAGCTTCGCTGATGTCCACCGCGGTGACGTCGAGACCCAGCTTGGCGAGGTACATCGTGCCGCGGCCTGGACCGCATCCGATCTCCGCCACCGACATGCCGGACGACAGGCTGCAGTCGCAGAAATCCAGGAAAGGCTTCGGCTGGACGCGCCTTGGGTCGCGCTCGTCCTCAGGCGTGAGTGCATCGAACGGATGGGCGTCATAGTGCCGCTGGGTTCTGTTCTGGAGCGACGGCGCCTCGGTCATGTCGTCCGTATGTTTTTGCGCGGCGTTGCGTCGAACGCCGCCGAGCCTGCAGCCGCGGTGAGCAGCGCAAGGGTCTGCTCCGCGGCGCGTTCCCAGGAGAAGTGCTGGGCCCGCTGCAAAGCCGCCGCGGCCTTGCGTTGGCGGAGCGACGGGTCGTCGATGATCCGGCCCACCGTTGCGAGTGCTTCCGAATCGAAAGGAGAAAAGTACGAGCCGGCATTCCCCGCAACTTCGCGGTTGCTGGCAGTATCGGCGGCCACGACCGGCAACCCCTTCGCCATTGCTTCGACGAGCGGAAAACCGAACGACTCCACGAGTGAGGGGAACGCGAAAATGTCGAGCGAGTCATAAAGGGCGGAGATGCCAGCCGCATCTTTGTTCCCCACGTTCTCGATCACAGGAGTGAGCCCCATCGCCTTCGCTCGCGCCATAAGCCGCACGTTTTCAGCCAGATTCGGATCGAGCGTCAATACCAGCCGCACGTCACGCCCCTCCGCGGTCCATCGCTCGATTGCCGCGAACAATACGTCGAAGTTCTTCTGCACGCCCATTTCGCGACGTATCCGATCCGCACTGGCCGGACGCTCATTTTGGCCGTTGCGGCGGCGGTTCTCCGGTGAGCCCAGATTTTAGCGCGGGAACGGCCGGTCCGCGTGGCGATCGCGTCGGCCAGGGCTGCCGTTTGCGCCATCACTTCCGTCGCCATTCGAACCGATCGCTGGACCCACCGCGTTTTCAGCCGCCAAGCCGCGATGCGATCGGCTCGTCTCAGATGCAGGCCTGAAGCCTGTCGAAGCATCGGAGAAGTGCCCGGCATGCTGTACGAGGAGCACCGTCGGGCACGGCAGCCTGCGGATCGGCAGGTAGTTCGTCAACGAGAAGACGACGTCCACCCCCAGGCGCACGACCGCAGAGGGAAGGCCGAGCTCATACCAACGCGGCGCGCCGAAGCGGCTGCGATCAATATCGCCAATGTCGACGCGGACGAGATTTGCCGGGGGATTTCGCGAGAAACGCAAGCTTCCGTGCGCGGCAAGCGCCCATTCGATATCGGGCCGCAGCCGCGCCATCGACTCCAATAGACACTCGAGCACGACCAGCGAGCCGCCCTGCGTCAACGAGAACCCTCACGACAGCGCTGCCCTGGCCTGCGCGACTCAGCCCAGATAGTCCCAGTCACCCCGAACGATGGCGGTCAGATCGTCCAGCGTGTATTCCTTCGCAACATTCATCCGGGGGATGGCGAATCGATCGCATCGATGATTTATTGTTGAGTGGCCGCCGGCAAGAGCATAGCCATATCCTGAGCGTCGCACCGCTTCGCGCAGCCGTCCGTTATTGCGTCCCCAGGTATATGCGAACATGTCGCACACAGCGCCCGTCCTCTCCTCGATAGTCTGTTTGGATATTGAAAGTTCATTGCGTCTAGTCTCCGCGGATGCGACAGTCAAGTCAACGTGACCGACGCCGTGAGAGCCAATGCGCCCGCCTGCGGTAACCAAATTTTCGACATCGCGCCATGTGAGAAACTGTTCTCCGGGATAATAGCCGCACTCCTCCCGCGAACGACGTCTCTCATGATCGCCCATCTCGCCGATATTCAGACACGCGGCGGCCGTGAGACCGAAGTCCGCGAGAATCGGTAGTGCGTTGTCTCTAAGGTAGGCATAGCCGTCATCGAATGTTATCGACAAAGCGACGCCAGTCGGCGCCGAACGCGCGATCAAGTCGCTGAGTGGCACAATAGCCGCCGCCCCATGCAGAAGCCCGATCTGCTTTGCAAAGCAATGTGTCTGGATGGCCCATGGGCCGTCACCGATCGCATGATACAAGAGCACAAGCTTCCTGTGCTAATCTCGCGCGCGCACGAGCGTCCATAATCGGCCCAGTCGCCTCTTCCAGGCGAAGTTCCCTGAAGCGCTTATCACGTTTCAGCGACTGCGTGGACGTTTTCCGTCAGCTCTGGGCGAGAATGCCAGTTTGGGCTCATTCGCCGTTATCTTGTCTTTGTAGCAACCCGCGCCATACCTAGGGCAATGCCGACGAGCCCCCAGAAATAGGAGCATTCAGGAGATCCCGGCGCAACACACCAGGCCTCGAACACGGAGTTCACGGTCATGCCGAGAATCGCGCCTGTCACGATTCCAAAGGCAACTTTGTCGTCTCGCGTCTGAATCTGTTTGAACGTGCGCGCCAGTTGCAAAAAAAGACTGGCGAGCTGCAGGCCGTACAGCCACAGCCCAATAAGCCCCAACTCCTCCTTTATCGCGAGCTGCGTGTTTCCCTTCTCCCTCCCGTAACCGCCGGCGCCTTGCGCAATTGAGGC
>QHBR01000006.1 GCA_003244015.1 Hyphomicrobiales bacterium
GTTAATCAGGTCTTAACCCTAGCACAAATCTTAAGCTTCCAGGCCGGCGATGGCGCGGGCGAAATCATGCGCCTCGAAAGCTTCGAGGTCGTTTGCGCCTTCGCCGACCCCGATGAAATGCACTGGAAGCTGGAATTTCTCCGCGATCGCGACGAGGATACCGCCGCGCGCGGTTCCGTCGAGCTTGGTCATGACAAGACCGGTAACGCCGGCGACACGGCGGAAAATCTCGACTTGGCTGATCGCGTTTTGGCCGACCGTCGCATCGAGGACGAGAAGCACGGCGTGCGGCGCGCCGGGATCGACCTTTTTCATGACGCGGATGATTTTTTTAAGTTCGCCCATTAATTCGGCGCGGTTTTGCAAGCGCCCGGCGGTGTCCATCAGCATCACGCCCGCGCTGCGTTGTCGCGCCTCTTTAATAGCATCGAAAGCCAGCGCCGAGGCATCGCCGCCTTGTTCGCGGGCAATGACCGGACACCCAACGCGCTCGCCCCATATGCGCAATTGCTCGATCGCGGCGGCGCGGAACGTGTCGCCAGCGGCGAGCAGAACGCTATGGCCGTTGCTTGAAAATCGCGCCGCGAGCTTGCCGATTGTCGTTGTTTTGCCCGATCCGTTCACCCCGGCCACGAGAATGACGAAAGGTTTCTTGCCGGTATCGATCTCCAGCGGCCGGGCATAAGGGGTTAGCGCGCGCTCGATTTCCTCGGCGAGCACCGCCTTGACCTCTTCGACGCCGGCATCCTTGTCATAGCGGCCCTGGCCGATCGCTTTCGCGATCCTCGCCGCCGTCGCGACGCCGAGATCGGCGCGGATTAGCACATCCTCCAAATCGTCGAGCATCGAAGCGTCGAGCTTGCGCTTGGTGAGAATCGCGGCGAAGCCTTCCCCGATCGAGCCTGACGAGCGCGACAGGCCATCGCGCAGCCGCGTCACCCAGCTCCGCTTTTGTCCGGCAAGGGGCGGCCCGCCGGGAGTTATCTCGCGCGCTGGGGAGTCTGGCTCGAACGCTTCGTCTTGCACCAGAGCAGAGAGGTCAGGAGCCAAAACCTCGTCTGCCGCGGGAACCTCGGGAGCGAATGGCGCGGGATGAGCGGGAGCTTCCTCGCCGCCGGCGGGCGCTTCGTGAGACGGAGTTGCGGTCTCGGCCTCGGGTGGGGGCGTTCGCCCCCGCCGCGACCGCAACCTATAGGCCCGGATCGTTGTGCTCACGATCCCCCAACTACCGGTGCCCAGAAGGAACGCGGCGGCGAGTTCGATTGCCCTCTCCTGCTGCAGCACAAAGTCGATCAATTGGCTCCACATGAATCGCTGCTCCCATGGCTTTGCGTCTGGCAGAACGAGCTTAACGGCGTTCTTGGATTCTACATCAACACCACAGAGCAGCCGGCCTCAGAGCACGAGCCGCAGAGCCTGAAACTGAACAAACCTGAACCTTGAAGGGACAGACGGCCCGCTTCGAGGTATACCAGCTGCGAGAAATAGGGACGGATTTCGCGGAACCGGCAAGCTACCCTTGGGAAATGGAAGTGACCGATCCCGGCGTCACTTCCAACATCAGCGCGTGTTTTTCGATTGTCCCGAAAGTCGCCCTGTCCGCGCCGGAGAGCCAGATCTGTCCGCCCAAGGTCTCGAGCGCTTCGAATAGCGCGGCGCGCCGGAGCGGATCGAAATGGGCAGCGATCTCGTCGAGGAGGACGAGCGGCGTCAGCCCGCTCATCGTCGCGACGAGCCTTGCGTGCGCCAGAACCAATCCGGCGAGGAGCGCCTTTTGTTCTCCCGTCGAGGCCTGCGCCGCCGGGATTTGTTTTGGGCCGTGGCGCACGCAAAGATCGCTCGCCGGCGGCCCGGTCAGGGTGCGCCCCGCCGCCGCATCGCGGGAGCGGTTGGCGCGCAAAATTCCACGATAAATGTCTTCGGCTTCCAGTGCCGGGCAGGTCCCCACCAGGCGCTCGATTTCGCCCACCAAGGCGACATCCGCCCATGGAAACGGCGACGCTATGTCCCGCGTCTCGGCAATGAGCGCCGAAAGCCGCGATATGGTCTCGAACCGCGCGGCTGCGACTGCGACGGCGAGTTCGGCGGCTTCCCGTTCGATCGCGTCGAGCCAGCCACGGTCGGCCCCAGGGCCCTCCTCCAACAAACGGTTGCGGCTGCGTAACGCCCGTTCGAGCGCGGCCACGCGGGTCCCGTGATCGGCATCGATGGCGAGCACGAGCCGGTCGAGAAACCGCCGCCGGTCTCCTGCCGGGCCAATGAAAAGCCCGTCCATCGCGGGTGTCAGCCATACCACGCGGACATGATCGCAAAATCCGCGCATGGACCTCGCTGGCTCGCGGTCGATCCGGTATTTGCGCAGCGGTGGCGCGTTCGGCTGCGGCTCGATCCCGGTCCCAAGCTGGACGCCGCCACTTGGCATTTCGAGTTCGACCGAGATAGCGAAGCCGCCCCCGCCGTTGCTTCGCGCGCAATCTTTCAATTCCGCCCGGCGCAGGCCGCGTCCAGGCGCGAGCAGCGAGAGGGATTCGAGAAGGTTGGTTTTGCCCGCGCCATTGTCTCCGATAAGCACGACGAGACGCGCGTCAACGGCCAGATCGAGCGAGGCATAAGAGCGAAAATCGGCAAGCGCGAGCCGCCGCACGGCGACTCCGGCGAAGGCTTTCGCGGGCGCGCGCGGCGCAGGCACGGGCGCCTCGAAAGACGTTTCGCTCACTGCCGGAAAAGGCTCCTCAAAACTGTGCAAATCGTCCATCCTTGACCAGAAGTCCAGCAATTACGCAGCTCGCGTCTGTAACCCAAATTGTCCGAAAACTATCGGCAATCTTACCAAAATGTTTCACGTGAAACATTTTGGTAAGATTGACACTCCGCGCAAACATACATGTTCGCGGCGCGGCTAGATACGAAGCGGGGATTGGCGCAAGCGAAAAAGCGCGATAGGGTTTATGTTGGGCGATTGTTTCATGATCCCAAGCCAGCTCATCCTGAGGCAGGCGCCGTACGCGCCGTCTCGAAGGATGAGGGGGTGTGCGTTGTAAGCCGCTGGTCCCTTGCCGAATCGCGGGCCTGCGCCCATGCTGAATGTGTCGAAGGTTTGGGGGACGCGCCGCTGGCTGAGATCAAGAACGAGAAAGACTTCGAGGAGTGGCTGCACGGGAAGCCGCGCGAGGTGTCGGTCGCGCTCGCGGCGCGCGCGGCCTTGCGTGTTCTGCCTGTCGGGAATGTGGCAAGCGGCGACGGCTATAAGTTTGAGTATATTTTCCCTATTTTCGTGCAACGGCGGTTTCGTGGGCCGCAGCCAAATATCCGGCCCACGAAAGGGAACTCACCAACGCTTGCCGCGCCGCCGTCGGATTCAACGCGGCCAACTCCGCCTTCTCCAATTGGGTCTTCGCCGCCGCGGCAGCCGCCAGTCGCGCGGCCGACTACGCCGCCATTGTCATGGTCCGCGACATAACCGCCGCAGATGCCGCCGCCTCTGCTGCCGCCGCCGCCGAAGCCTATGCCGCCTACGCCACCGCTACCGCTACCGCCTTCGGCGCCGCCGCCCGAGCTCCATTTTGGGCCGCTGTTTCCGAGCCGATACGATCGTCGCGTCG
>QHBR01000194.1 GCA_003244015.1 Hyphomicrobiales bacterium
GCTTCCGCCCACATCGAAGCTGGTCAGGCCCTCAATCCCACGCTGTTCGAAAAGCTCGCGCCAGCCGCGGATCGTGTCATCGTCGAACAAAAGCGCATGGGCGACTTGCTGACGGCTCCACCCGTCGTCCAAAAGCGCCACGGCATTCGCACGTCGCGTCACCCAGCACGGCGAACATCCGTCGCGCGCCAGCGCCGTAAGCGCCTTGCGATCTTCTTCACTGAGGAAGCCAGACGGAATCATGCGCGCAGCAGAATCCACCCAATCGGAAAACGCAAGAAATTTCTCCCGGCTCTTCAATGAGCCGGGGGATAGCCAGATCGAAGACTGAGGTCGCGCAAGCTTCAACCGGCATTTGCTTGGCGGCGGCGATGTCGTCGACGTTGGCCGCCGTCGCCGCATGAGTGACCGGGCGGCCAAGGTCTGGATCATGAACGACATGCGCGCTTTCCGCCCATTGCGCGCCAACGCCGGCAAGATGCAGGCTTGTCTTGTCGATCAGGCGCACCGCGTCGCGCATTGTGCGGCGAAACCCGCGCGTCGATGCGTTCGGCATGGGCTCGAACAACCTGGAGAACACTTCTGGGTCGCGGTTCCGATTGGCGCCGGCGAAAGTCGAACGCTTGGGCGCCTTGGCGCCAACATGATAGAGCCGCGCCGGGTGCTCGACATCGCCGATTCGCCTTCGCGCAGCGAGCGAGGCGCAACAAAACTGGGCAAACAGCAGCGATACGAACCGATGGCGCGTCTTGAAACTACGCGCCGCCGCGTCGGTCCCGTCTGCATCGGCCAATTTGCCGAAAGTCGTCCACGGAACAAGTTTGAGGAAGTCATGGAAGACGCTATTGGCATGGCGCACGGCGTCGATCCCTTTTCGCGTCCAGTCGAGCTGGAAACGAGTAGAATCAATGTCGTGCGCCTGTTCAAGCAAAACTCGTACCGGACAGCCGTGGGGGAGAGCCCAGATCTCAGCGCCTGGCGGTCCTGCTTCCCGAGGTATGCGCGATCGTCCAGAGTGCCCGCGCGGCAAGCGCCGGCCCAAGTTTCGGCTCTCGCCGTGCGCTGGCAACCGCCTCGGCGAGGGAGTCGATCGCCCGGCCGAGACTTGGCCGCGTCCAAGCGCGCAGATGCCGCTCGAAAGCCTCCTTTTGCTTGAACCCCGCGCCAGCGAAACCCGAGCCTTCGCCAGGCCCATCCTCCGCGTCGCGCCGGGCGCGATGCAGGTCCAGCGCGTGACGCAGCGCCGCCGCGAGCAGCGCATGATAATCGCTGGCTCCGGCGAAGATATGACGCAGCCGCGCATCGAGCGCCGCGAAGTCGCCATCGAACGCCGCATCCACCGCCTCGTTCGCAAAGAGGTTCGATGCGTCGCAGACAATTGCCGCGACATGCTCGAGGGTGATTTCGCCCGCGCCATGCGCGTAAAGCACGAGCTTTTCAAGTTCGGAGCGCGTCGAAAGCCGGTCCTGGCCAAGCTGGGAAACGAGAAACGCCTTGGCATCCAGGGTAATCGAAAGATTCGCCGAGGAAACCTCAGCGTCGATCAATTGCGCGATGTCCTTGGCGGAATCGGGATAGCATTGGATCGCTGCGGCGTTTCTTTCGCGTTCGCAAAGTGTCCGCAAAGGCGCGTCCTTCTTCAACGCGCCGGCTTCGATGACGATCGTGCAATCGCGTGGGGACGCACCGAGAACCGGCTCGAACGCGGCAACAAATGCCTTGCCCTGCGCCTCGATTAAAATCGCCCGCCGGCCGCCGAACAGAGGAATGGTATTGGCCTCGTCGGCGAGCCGCGCCGGATCATTGGCAAGCTCGTCGCCGCCGATCCGAACAAGTTGAAACGGATCCTTCCGATCGCCAACCGCGCGCGAAATAATTTTCCGCGCCCGCTCGGCGACAAGCCCGGCGTCGGTTCCAAAGACGAGATACAAATAAATATGCGGCGGCGGGCGGGCGAGGAAACGCTCGGCTTCGTGGCTTTTGACCGCGACCATGGCCGGCTATCCCCGCGCGGCTATCGCCGCCGCGACGCGGATGCGGATTTCGTCGGCGAGCCTTTTCGCGTCGCGGATCTCGGCATCGCGCGCGGCACGAAGATTGGAGAATCTTTGGCTCGTCCGATCGTAGCTTGCAACGACGGTCGCCTGGCCCTTGGCGATTGGCTCGCCGCCCCCGGCCGGCATCAGCCGGTAATCCGCGTTCACCACGACGTTCGCGGCGCTCGGATAGCCGCTCACCGTATCGATCAAGGGATTCTGCACATTCTCGGTCACCGTCACGATAAGCCGGTATTTCGGAGGCACCTGCGATCCGGTGCCATTGAACCCGAAGATGAGCTCATTGCCTAGGTAATGGCCGAGCCGGTTGGGGATCGGGTCGACCGCGATGGTCCGCAATTCGGAGGCGACATCGCCGCCCGCGCTGAGCGGCCCATAGAGCGGCTGTATGCAGCCGGAAAGGGCAAAGCCCATTAGGAGCGCGGCGAATATGCGCGGGAGCGCCCGGCCATGCGGCCGCCAGTCAACCAACGACATTGACGATCCTTTGCGGAACGATGACGATTTTTTTCACGGGCCTGCCGTCGAGCGCGCGGCGGACCGGCTCGAGCGCGAGCGCGGCGGCCTCGATCGCGGCGCTGCCGGCGTCCCGAGCGACCACAAGGTCCGCGCGCTTGCGCCCATTGACTTGGACCGGCAGCGCAATCGTATCCTCGACCACAAGAGCCCGGTCCGCGACGGGCCAGGCCGCCTCGGCCGCCAAATCCGCATGGCCGAGAGCCGCCCAGCATTCCTCGGCAAGATGCGGCATCATCGGCGCGATCATCAGCACCAATATGTCGGCGGCCTCGCGGAAGGCGACGCGCATGTCCGGCTCCACATTTTCGCTTTCGATTGCGCCGATCGCGGCGGAAAGTTTGTTCGCCAAATCGTGCGCTTGCGCGACGGCACGGTTGAACCGCAGCCGCTCGATATCCTCCTCGATCCTGATCAGGCTCATGTGGACCGTCCTGCGGATTCCTGCCGCGGAGGCTGAGGAATTTGCGGGCGGGGGCGTTCCGGCAGGCGCCGCGAGCCGCGCGAGTTCGCTCGCGAGCCGCCAAAGGCGCTGGACGAATTTCGCCGCGCCTTGCACGCCTTCCTCGCTCCAAATGACATCGCGCTCGGGCGGCGAATCCGAAAGCACGAACCAGCGCGCGGTATCGGCGCCATAGGCCGAAATAATGTCGTCGGGATCGACCGTGTTCTTCTTCGATTTCGACATTTTCTCGATTGGCCCAATCGCCGCTTCCTCGCCGCTATCGATGTGGAAGGCGCGCCTTCTAGCCGGCCCCGCCTCGACCCTGACATCGGCCGGGAAAAACCACTCGCCAGCCTTCGAACGATAGGTCTCGTGGACAACCATGCCCTGCGTGAAAAGCCCGGAAAATGGCTCCTTGAGCGCGCCACCATGGCCCGTTGCCTGCATTGCGCGGGTGAAAAACCGTGCATAGAGCAGATGCAAGATCGCATGTTCGATGCCGCCGATATATTGATCGACGGGCAGCCACTTTTCCACCAATGCGGCTGTCGTCGGAGCGGTCTCGTTCCACGGATCGGTGAAGCGCACAAAATACCAGGAGGAATCGACGAAAGTATCCATCGTGTCCGTTTCGCGAAGCGCCGGCGCGCCGCATTCAGGACACGCGACATGCTTCCAGCTCGGATGCCGGTCGAGCGGATTGCCGGGCTCGTCAAAGCTCATATCCTTCGGCAATTCGACCGGCAAATCGCGCGCGGAAACCGGCACCACGCCGCAGGCCTCACAATGGATCACCGGGATCGGGCAGCCCCAATAGCGCTGGCGCGAAATTCCCCAATCGCGCAGCCGGTACTGGACCTTGCGTTTTCCTTGCGGCCAGTTGCCGAGGAATTTTGCTTCGAGGCGCCGGGCGACTTCTTCCTTTGCGGCCCCACTCGTCATCCCATCGAGGAAACGCGAATTGATCAGCATGCCATCGCCCTCGTAGGCGGTGGCGCCGATCCTAAACGTTTGCGGGTCTTCGCCCGGCGGACAGACCACCGGCGCATTGCCAAGGCCATATATATTGGCGAATTCGAGGTCGCGCTGATCGTGCGCCGGGCAGCCGAAAATCGCGCCGGTGCCATAGTCCATCAACACGAAATTCGCAACATAAACCGGCAGACGCCATTCCGGATCGAACGGGTGCCGCGCTTCGAGCCCCGTATCATAGCCTTTCTTTTCAGCCGTCTCCAATGCTGCGAGCGAGGTGCCGCCGTGTTGGCATTCGGCGATGAAGCTGGCGAGGCCTGGGTTGACCTCCGCGGCCTCCGCCGCCAAGGGATGATCGGCGGCGATCGCAAGAAACTTGGCGCCGAACAGCGTGTCCGGCCGTGTCGTATAGACTTCGATCTCGCGCGCGGCTATCTGCGGCGCTGGATCGAGTTCAAAACGCAAAGCAAGCCCTTCCGAGCGGCCAATCCAATTCGCCTGCATGAGGCGGACTTTTTCCGGCCAGTGGGGCAGCTCGTCGAGGGACGCCAAAAGATCCTCGGCGAAGTCCGTGATCTTAAAAAACCATTGGGTCAGCTCGCGCTGCTCGACCAGCGCGCCGGAGCGCCAGCCGCGCCCGTCGATCACTTGCTCATTGGCAAGCACGGTATGATCGAGCGGGTCCCAATTCACTTTCGATTTTTTGCGGACCGCCAGGCCCGCTTCGAGAAAATCCAGAAACATCTTTTGCTGATGCTTGTAATAGGCAGGATCGCAGGTAGCGATCTCGCGCGACCAATCGAGCGAAAGGCCCATCGCCTTTAATTGCGTGCGCATGGAAGCGATATTGGCAAAAGTCCAGTCGGCAGGATGGCTCCTGTTGTGCCAGGCGGCGTTCTCGGCCGGCATGCCGAACGCGTCCCACCCCATCGGATGCAGCACGTTGTACCCGCGCGCGCGCTTATAGCGGGCAATCACGTCGCCCATCGTATAATTGCGAACATGGCCCATGTGGATGCGGCCGGACGGATAGGGAAACATCTCTAGGACGTAATATTTTACGCGCGGGTCATCGTTCCGCGTGCGGAAGATTTCCCCCTCCTCCCAAATCCTTTGCCATTTGGGTTCCGCGACGCGGGCGTTATAGCGCTCAGAGTCCATTGCTTGTGATGTCGATCGCTACGGCGAAACCGGCTATAGATCAAACTTACACAGCATTATTTGGGGGACCCGGTCAATCTCCCACGGCCAAGGTCGTGTCTCCGGGAATTTCGGCTTTGCCGTACAGGATGATCTGCGGCTACCAATTTTATGTTCTTGCTATGTTCTAAGAATCGGCATAGAAATTAGCAGGTGGATGCTTCCGGCAATAACCGATATCGCCCGTGGGGAGAAGGCATGTCGCGCGACGATATAGGCGATAATAAACGGGCCAAGCTTCTGCGGCTCTATGAGCTTTTCCCGTTTCACGGCCATCCGCTGTGGGTTGCGGTGAAACGCGGCGAGTTGACTTACGATCAAGTCATTCGCGCGGAGGCACAACACTGGCTCCGGAAACGGGCAGGCCAGCCGTTGCGCCGTGCCGCTCTCGATCTCGCCCAAAAAATTAGTCCGAAGTTGTTTGAGTTCCTGCTGGAGACATATCTTGAGGAGTGCACGCATGACAAATCAGGTCCCACCCACCTTGATCTAATTGAGCGTTTAGTAACGATGGGAGGCTGGACGAAACCAAATCTCGAAGCGATAGTGCCGACACCCGCCAACGCGGCGGCAATGGCCCTCTATCGCGATATTGGGGGTAGGGGCGCCGGGTGCCACATGATCGGCGCTGGGGCTGTTGAATTCTATTACAGCCAGCAATCCCCTCAAATCTTTGAGGCGTACACTAAGCGATACGGAATGACCGAAACGCAAGCAGAGACGTATCGGGGCATCTCGAAAAATACC
>QHBR01000329.1 GCA_003244015.1 Hyphomicrobiales bacterium
CCCTTGAATCACAAGTGATGCATAGGATTCAACATCTCTCCGGACGGACACTCAGGGTTCCGGTTCTTGTTGTCCGGGGTTTGGATCAGCTGTGACAGCGCAAGGGTGGATTCCGACGCGAAGTGCAACGCCCGCAAGTGCTCGGGCTCACCGGGGAAAGGCACGGTTTTCCTTCCCATCTGGCCGCCTTCTGCCGGATTTCGGAGGTGCGAAGGCGGCTCCGGGAAAAGGAAAATCGTTAAGGTTCAATGCACTCAGGCGTTGCGCTTCGCGTCGGAATTCAGCAAGGCCGCTCATAACCCGCCTATCAAATCGCTGATCGGCAATTTTCACTGGCGACCAGGTACTTTAGCCAATGGGCATGCGAGTTTGCTGCAGTACTCAATCAAGCGTTCCGTTCGTGTCGGAATGAATTTTCTCGTCGCCCTATAGTCCGACATTGGCGGGGTGGTTGCGTAGTGCATCTCTTTCAATAAACGATACGCGAATGACTTGCGGGCAGCGTTCCAAAAATAACTATCTAATGGTGTACGGTCTCGGTCTGCCCTCCAAGGCTTATTAGGACCGGCGTAATGCACAATCCAGGGATCAGATCGCCATTTTTGAACGATATTCATAGATTCTATGCTGCCATTCGTCAAATAATAATCGTATGAACAAATAGCGAGGCTGTTCCACCTGTCGTCTAACTGCGTGTATCGCGTACCCAATACAGCGTTCAAAGCGTCCTGATCAATGTATATGCAATTTGTATTACGACAGAGATATTCAATCGCAGCCTCAGTAACACCCATGGTACGCCAAAGGCCGAGATCAATTAGCAGGACGCCAGCATTAAAATAACGTTTTTCATCGCCAGCTTTTAACCCTATGACGTTTCGTAAGTATGTATTTATTTCATCTCCAAATTTTCTATTAAATCCAAGGTCACGGTCTATTTTTAATCCTAATTGAACATTTATTAATGTTGTCCCGCGATCAATAACAGCACCGACACACAAACCGTGCAAGTCTGTGTCGTACAGTCGTGATACATCGTTTACCACTATCGTGTCTGCATCTAAATACAACACCCGATGCACACAATTTAGCAGTGTCGGTAACATGAACCTAATATAAGTAGCATCAGTCACAAAACTCCTTTTAGGAAGGCTTTCGAAGTTTACATCAGATCTAACGAAGTCTACGACAAAATTACCTGTATTATATAGTTCTAAACGAGAGACACTTTCAGACAATTGGCCCATGTATATAGCATGTATTATTAGTTTTCGGCATCTATCCTTGATGGAGTGACGGAGCGATTCAGCAAGAGCTAAGAAGGGCATTTCCATCTGTTCATCGAAGCATACTGCGACGTGAACCGCGTCAGCGTCGGGATCATCTTTGAATAAATTCTTGCCTAGGGGCAGATGAGCCAATATAGATACCCTTCAAAAGCAACTCGTGGGTGGCGAGACATTGACGTTGTCTGGCTTGAGCGTAAGAACTGGATAGCCGATGTGTCGATGGTGGTCAATGGTGTCGCTGGTGCCCGAGAGGATAAATCAATGCGTTTTTGCATTGTCACACCGGTCCTCAATGGAGAGAAATTCCTCGATCAGACGATTCTGAGCGTGGTGGGCCAGGCAGGGCCTTTTGCGATCCGCTATCACGTTCAAGATGGCGGGTCAGAAGACGCTACGCTGGATATGTTGAAGGCGTGGCAAGCCCGCCTCGCGCGCGACTTTCCGCTTGTCTGCGAGGGAATTGAATTTTCTTTCGCCAGCGCACCCGATAGAGGTCTCTATGATGCGGTCAATCGGGGCTTTGCCACCTGCGGCGGCGCCGATGCGATGGCCTGGATCAATGCCGACGACCGGTTCGAGCCTGGTGCCTTGGCCACGGTCGAGCACATATTCAAAAACCATCCGGATATCGACTGGGTGACCGGGCGGCCGACCACGATCGACGAATCCGGCATGGTGCTGTATATGTCACCGATCACACCTTTTCCGCGAAAAGCAATAGAAGCCGGCATTTTCGACGGCCGCTTCGCGCGGCCTTTCATCGAGCAAGAAGCCACGTTCTGGCGGCAGCGGTTATGGGAAAAGACCGGCGGAGTCGATCCGAATTTCCGGTTTGCCGGCGATTTCGATCTCTGGCGGCGCTTCGCGAGGCGCGCCGATCTCGTCACCGTCGACACGATCCTGGGGTGTTTTCGGGTGCGCGTGGGCCAGCTTTCGACCGACATGGCACGCTATCACGCTGAAATCGACGCGTCGCTTTCGCCCGGCGAGGTGAAAACCCGCGCCAGGGCTTCGAAGAGCTATGCAAGGGCCGGGTTTTCATATCGCGTCTTGGTTCGTCACTACGGTGGCCCATGGAGCTGCGAGCGTTGGCCGATGTGCATCGCCCCCATTTTCGGCAGCAAGGCCTTTGGCGTGGAACATATTCGCGTGATCGTCATGGCTTGGTTTGTCAAAATGTCATCCGATTGAGGGAACCGCTTCCGTGCCCGGCGGCTCGGGCGGTGCGCCTGTTACCCAGCAGATCTTCGATGTTGCGGCGGGTTCCAGTGGACAAATTATCGATGCAAAAAACGTCGTGGCCGTGGTCGAGCAGCCGACGGCAAAGATGTGTCCCGAGAAAGTCCTCGTTCCCGGTAACTAGGGTACGTGTTTGTCCTAAAAACACATTCGAACCTTAAGTGCGAATTATGTTAGCACTGCGCCGCGCGGCGGCGTCGCCTCGTGGAGGAACCAAAGCGCTGCCTCGTCGCCGATCGTTCACCTTGAAATCAAGGTACACAATACGCAATCGTGCCTGGAGCCTTCAATGGAAGTTGTTTTCCTCGATAATGGATTGATCGGCAAGGGAGAACATAGCTACAATCTCGCGGCGAAGCTCGCCGACGCGCTGTCGCGGCGGAACCTGCGATACCGCATGTTTGGCGTCCAAGCGCTCGATCAATCCATCGCGACGGAGCTTGGCGCCATTCAGCATTTCCAACGCTCGCTTTATGATGGCGTGGATCGTTCGCGCGGGGAAAAGTGCTTGCGATCCGTTGCCGCGATTTTCCAGGCTGGTCAGGCTAGCGTCCCAAAACGATCCGAACATAAAACCTGGACAGCGCTCAACAAGACCTTCGAGAAGGACCTTGGGTCGTTGCCTTCCTCTATTTGGAACTCGGACAATCTCGTGATCGTGCCGGCGATTTCACAAAACCAGATCATGGGATTGATCCGCTATCTGCTCCGCCAGCCGCAGGAACTCTTGCCGCGCGTCGTCTGCCAGTTGATGTTCCCGCCGAACTGGACGCCGTGGGGACAGGTTTCGCTATATGGAGAACAATTCTACCGCGACGCCTTTCGTTTGGCCGCGCCGCTCATCGATCGCGCTTTATTTTTCACGACGGAAAATGAAGCGATGGCGGCGCTCTATCGCAACGGTTTTGGCATCGAAACGAATATTCTGCCTATCCCTTTCGATGGTTCGCCGCGAATAGAAACACGAGAAGCCACGGTCCGCCTGGGATTTTTTGGTTACTCGAAATGCGACAAGGGCTTTCATCTCTTGCCCAAGGCAATCGAGCTTTGCCAGCGCAAGCGGCTCGATGCCGAATTCATCGTCCAAATTCAACACAGCGGATGGGAACAACGAACGATCGAAGCGGAACTTGCCTTGCGCGCGCTGAAAGGTGTGCGATTGATGGAAGGGGTTCTCACCAGCGCCGAATATGCCGCCTGGACCAGCCAGATTGACGCGATGCTTTTGCCCTATGATCCTGTCACATTCGGCTTACGCGGTTCGGGCATTTTCACCGAATCGGTTGCCGCCGGACGTCCTGTCGTCGCGTCAGGAGGCACGTTTGCCGGAACCAGCGTCGAGAACAATCAAGCCGAAGGCGAGGTTTTCGCGCCGCACACAAGCGAGGCGCTGGCCGCCGCCATCGGCCGGCTCATGCCGCGGCTTCCGGCTTGCAAGGCGCGCGCGGCGGAGCGCGCCCAGGATTTCGCGCGCAGCCATAGCCCCGGCGCCTATATCGAGGTGCTTTTAGCGCATGCAAATACTTGATAGGTTCAGACGTCGTAGCGTGCGGAGCGGCGGATCCCTTCGGGCATGAGAGAAATCTGGGGATAACGATTGGAGCGGAGCTTTTGGCGGCGCCGCTGCCACGAGGTTCTCGCTCAATCTTCCGCGCCGGTTCCCGAAATAGATTACTGTCCCTGGTCCAATGAGGAGAGACGAATGCAATGAAGATCGTCGGTGCTTGCGTTCCGATCCTTGCCGCGTCGCTAGCCGTAGCGGGCACCAACGATTACCCCACCGAGGCACGCGCCGACTATGTCTTCGTCTGCATGAAGACCAATGGCGAAACCCCCGAGATGCTTCGGCACTGTTCCTGTTCGATCGATGTCATTGCATCGTTGCTGCCCTACGACCGTTATGTGGCAGCGCAAACCGTGGCGAGCCTGAATCAGACGCGGGGTCAGATCGGGACCATGTTTCGTGCGAGCGAACAGTTGAAGGTCATGCTGGCCGATCTCCACCGGGCTGAGGCCGAGGCCGAAATCCGCTGTTTCTAGGCCAATGCGGTGCGATCTCTGCCGCCGCCAATTCTGGACATCTCGGATCGTGGGTCTCGTCACCAAAACCCACGATCCGAAACAAGGGAAACCACGCCTCTCCGTGACAAGACTGCCGGGCGAAGGGGAACCCGGTTCGCGCCATGGAAGCATTGTGCTTCGATGACGCTGGCTCCGGCTTCCTGGCTGCTCAGGGGCCAAGCTGAACCCAGCCGCCGGCATGATTGTCGAACATCTGCGGCAATTCCTAGAAGTTGCCGTTCCACATCTGATTCGCGTCATACGGGACAAGGCTTAGCGCATTTTCCGATCGGATTGAATCGAAGGGGATTTTCGAATTGGCATTTATCTCCTTCAAGCTGCATGCTGGTGCCGGAGGCAAGCATGCATGGCCAAAGCCCTGTCGAACGATCTTTAGCAGCGTGTCATTGAGGTAATTGATCGTCAAAACGGTTCGCCGCGCGCGCAGTGCGCGCGATCCGATGGCTTGACCGGCCGCAGAAGCGAGGCGACGTCGCGGCAAAGAGGCAGGGCGGCGGCCGCAAGCCGGGCCGTATCGAAACTAAAGCCTCTTTCCTCCTTGGCGAGGCCGCCGAGACAGCGAATATCGCGCGCGTCGAGCTTCGGGAGAAGCCGCGGGCGGGCGCCAAAAGGTGAGCGCCGTCTTGCTGCGGTTCCGCACGCCATTGGAAGACGGCGGCCGTCGCGGCTTTGCCGCGTACCGGCGGCCTCGCGGCGCCTTTTGGCGCGATGGCCCGAAGGATGGCGATGCTTTCCGCGCCTATGTCGAGCAGGTTCTCGTTGCCGCCCTTGCGCCCGGCGATGCAATCGCGAGTGCCAGCCCGCAAGCCGCATGGCGTGCGGCAAGCCATCGATAAGGGCGGCGGCGGCGCCGATGTATGGCCCGCCGCCGGATATAACGCAATTTGATTGGAACATGCTTGTCTTATGATATTCGCGCCGATGATGCGAAAAGAAACCGCTGGGAGAGGGCTGCAGCCTTCTCCCAGCGGCGAGGGACGATCGATCATGCTGACCGTCATCTGATGCGATGCCGGGCCGTGCGAGAGTTTATTCGCCCTCGTCTTTCTCGGTGGCCGGATACCCAGGGAGAGCCCCGAATGACAAGCGCGGAAAAGATGAACCCTTCTACTGTAAAACTTTGGATTTGATTCATCGGTCAATGTCAGATTTCGTCATTCATCTCACGGGCCAAGCATGATCGGCGCGAGGGGCGATCGTTCATCCGTTCCGCTGGACATGAACCTCGCGCCGCCGCGTCTACGCGGCCGCGCGCAGCATTCCGCGGAGCACGACGATGACCTACAGCGCCCTCGCTGCACGGGGCCGGTGCCGCGGGCTCGGCTCGCGCCGTTGGGCAACCTCTCGCACGAAACCCGTATGCGACCATCGTGCCGTGCCATCGGGTGGTCGCGGCCGGCGGCAGGATCGGCGATTTCTCGGCGAATGGCGGCATTGCGACAAAATTCCGGCTCCTCGCGATCGAAGGCCATGAGAAAAGCGCGCCAGGGATTTTCGATGGCCTCGCCATTGCCGGCCAGCCGCATCGCTACGGGTAATGTCACTCCCGACCTCCATCCGCTCAAATCGAACCGGTCCTGCTCCGCGCGCTTACCCGGCCGCCGTGACGGCGCGCGTCGCGCTTGCAATGCGCAGCTCACCGCGCGCTTGCCTCCAGCCATTTCGGATCATTCTCTTGGCGCGCGCACATGCCGCACGCGCTTGTGCCACCCTTCGTCCCGCAACGAATCAGCGCCTTACGGTGCCAGAGCGCAATTTCCGGCAAGAGTTATCCACGCTTATCCACAAGAACATTTGACTTCAGGCCGGATGTTCCGTATACGTTTTTATTTTGAACATGGAACATTCCGTGTCGACGAGCGGCGATTACGTTGTGAAAACATGACACTGGGGAAAAGCCATGCCAACAACGCCGGACATAGCGGCGATGGACGCCGCCCGGCAACCCGCGCCGAACCGGTAGCGGGGCTTGCCAAAGCCCCGGCAAGAGCGCCCGCGCGCCTAGCGGGGGGTGTTGCGAACGGCGCTCCTGTCGCCCCGGCTTTGGGTCGCGCGCCAACCGCGGACGGTACGCCGCAGCGGGGCCGCGGGGCCTTGTCGAACGCGAGCGGACGCTTCGAAAAAGAGAACTGTTCTCGGGAAGGCGACGGCTGGGATTTGCCCGAGGATTTGCCTCCATTGCGGACGCAAGTGACGCGCGAGTCCGCCAAAACGATCGTCTCGCGGAATGTTTCTCCCGATATTTCCTTCGACCGGTCGATCAATCCCTATCGCGGCTGCGAGCATGGCTGCGTCTATTGTTTCGCGCGGCCGACCCACGCGTATCTCGGCCTGTCCCCGGGCCTCGATTTCGAGACAAGGCTTTTCGCCAAGACCAATGCGGCAAGCCTCCTGGAGCGCGAATTGTCGGCGCCGGGCTATGCCGCCAAAACCATCGCGATCGGAACCAATACCGACCCCTATCAGCCGATCGAACGCAACGAGCGGGTGATGCGCAAGGTGCTCGAAGTGCTGGCGCGAACCAATCATCCGGTTGCGATCGTCACCAAATCGGCGCTCGTCTTGCGCGATCTCGATCTTCTCGCCCCAATGGCTGAGAAAGGCCTTGTGAAAGTGGCTTTGTCGGTAACGACGCTTGACCCATGCCTTGCCCGCAAAATGGAACCGCGCGCGAGCAGCCCGGAGCGGCGGCTCGACGCTATCCGGCGGCTGGCGGCGGCAAATATTCCAACCGCCGTCATGGTTGCGCCGATTATCCCCGCGATCAACGACGCGGAAATCGAGGCGATCCTCGCCCGCGCGCAAGCCATGGGCGTGCGCGATGCCGGTTATGTCCTGCTCCGGCTGCCGCTCGAAGTCCGCGCACTCTTTGTCGAATGGCTGCGCGCGCATTATCCGGACAAGCTCAACCACGTGCTGTTCCTGATGCGCGCGTCGCGCAAGGGCAAGCTTTACGATTCGAGGTTTGGCGCGCGGATGACCGGGTCTGGCCCCTATGCCTGGATGATCGGGCGCAGGTTCGAGGCGGCGGCGGCAAGACTTGGACTTGAACGAAGTCGTGTGCCGTTGCGTTGCGATTTGTTCCGGCCTCTTGCCCGCCCGGGCGAACAATTGCGATTGTTTTGAGAGGCCGCGCCAGCACGGCGTTTTGAGGTATTGCCACAGTTTGAATTTCCGCTAATGACCCAAAGCGGCCGTCCATTCAGCGTTAGAGCGAATTCGCTTCAGGTTGAATTACGATTTCGCTCTAAGTATTTGTTCGGTCGCACGACCTTAGCCGAAAAGTCTGCAACTTTTCGGGATCATGCTCTAGGCCAGCGTCGGCTGTGGGTGGGCCATGATCGTTCTCTTTCTAATGTGCGATTTTGCCCTTCACTCTTTGGTCGTCCGAAGTTAGCTGCTTTTCGTCGGTATCAACGACAAACACGGCCAGGAGGCGTGCGGGTTCGGTTTCGCTGGCGTTCGCACTGACGCCGTGATGAGCGCCAGGCTCTTCGTAGAAACTATCGCCAGCGCGATAGACCCTTTCCGGATCGCCGTTGACGCTGCTCCGGATTACACCTTCCAAGACCGTTGCGTAGATGAAAGCGGAGTCGGGATGAGTGTGAGCCGGCGATGAGCCACCCGGCTGGTACTCAACAACCACGCCTTTCATGCTCTTGCCGGGCACATTCGGGAGCGCGCGATCAAAGACCAGCGTTACCTTGGACTTGTCCGTAGACAAACTATCCGCTAAAGCTGCGCTTACGGAGAGAACTGCGAAGGCGGCTCCGCAGAGAAATCTAGTGAACATTCCTGTTCTCCTTCTTGGACACAAATCCAATAACTACGCTCTTCATGCCAGACAGATGCTTGAGCATGGGGACCTCCATTCGATATCGACCACATACGAGGCATGCAGACCCAATCATGCCTTGATGAAGGCGAGAAGGTCTGTGGCCGTGATGCCGTGCGGCGCACCCGGATAGTATACCCCGTTCACGTCAGAACCCGAAAATCCTTTGGGCTGACGACCCGAAAGTTGTCGGTGACCGAATCACGGAAGCTTCCCCGGTTCTTGGGGACTTTGGCGCGCAAGAAATCGAGCGTGGCGTCCGTGAATTGTCCGCATGCGGCGTAGCATTTGTTGTGCGTGACATTCCTGTGCATGAGGCCCCATAACCGCTCGATCGGGTTCAGGTGCCGGCAATAAGACGGGACGAAATGCAGCTTGATCCGGCAGCCTGGCCGGGCGAGCCATTCCCGCACCATCTTGGCATGATGAGTGCGCGCATTGTCGAGAAAAACGGATGAGCACGAGCATCGGATAGAGCGCCGCGATCGATTCCAAAAGACGGATCGCCGAGGCGGCATCGACGGTTTCGACCTCGATCATCCGGGTTTGGCCGCTTAAAGATCGATCGCGCCGTAAATGTCGATGCGCTGACGCCCGCTCGTTTGTTCGATCGCGAGCATCTCTTGGCCCGGAGCCCAGCAG
>QHBR01000408.1 GCA_003244015.1 Hyphomicrobiales bacterium
TGCATGTCCTCGAAGCTATCGACCGTGATCCCGCCGATCGAAATGATCCGATCGCCTAGCTGAAAACCGGCCGCCTCGGCGGCGCTTCCGGCGGCGACGCCATCCACCGTGGGCAGCAGGATGGCGCGCCCGTTCACATAGAAGATGCCGGTGAAAATGACGATCGCCAGGAGGAAATTGGCGAGCGGTCCCGCGGCGACGATGGCCGCCCGCTTCCAGACGTTTTGAGCAACGAAACTCACCGCCCGCTCGCGGGGCGGCATGGCCGCGACAACATCTGCATCCGTCATCGAGGCGCCATTGGCGTCGCCGTGGAATCTGACATAGCCGCCAAGCGGGAACGCCGCAACCCGCCAGTGGGTTCCATAACGGTCGTCAAAGCCGAAAAGTTCCGGTCCGAAGCCGAGCGAAAAGGTGTCGACCTTAACCCCACACCAACGGCCAATCAGGAAATGGCCGAGCTCGTGGAAAAAAACCACCAGGCTCAAGACAAAAAGGAAACCCAACAGTATATACCCGGCCGACGGCCAAATACTTGTGAGGATTGACATTTGAACTCCTAGCCGGTTTTAACGATGCCTTACGCATGATCTCGAGGACATCCAGCTCTCGCGACGCAATCATGCGGCAACCAAACATATAGATAACCGGTAAAAATACAGATAGATAACCGGTAAAAATACAGACAACCGGGTCTTTCCGTTGCGCCAGTTTCGGCTTCGCCGAGCCTGATCTCAATAAATTCGGACGCGAAACGAGGACGGCCCATCCTTGGTTCCGAGGCAAGACGATACCTTGCTGAGACCAACGGTCGCAAGCAACGACCAATTGGGCGGGGCTCTCGAATTTTTGCTCCTCGTTGTTAAAATTTGCTCCTCGTTGTTAAATTTGCTCCTCGTTGTTAAAAAAGAACGTAATTCGAGACGGCACCGTGGTCCGCCATCCGCTATCCAACATGCCATGGCGTGTCAAAGCATTTAGTGTGCCATGTATGAATTCGCACCATATCATTCCCAATTCTTTTTCCATGTTCAAAGTGAACACTTCGAGGCAGACCGCGGAAATTTGAGAGCGGGATTAGCGATCGCTATCGACCGCTGGCGTTTGGCAAAGCCACGGTTCATGCTCTCTGCACTCTGGCTCAATGCACTCTGGCACGCGACGCAGCTTGCTGGGCGAGAACAAAACGCGATCTTTCGCGCACGGCATGGTCCATTGCAAGCGCATCGGCAACCGATTCCGGCTCACGCGCGACCCCGTCGGCGAGCGTCGAATTGCAAACCTGTTCCACCATTTGGGCAATCTCGTGAAACGAAATCAGCCGGTTCAAGAAAGCCTCGACCGCGATTTCATTGGCGGCATTCAAGACGGTTGGAAGGCCCCGCCCCGTGCGCAAGGCGCCGATGGCCACGCGCAAGGCAGGAAAGCGGTCGAAATCCGGACGCTCGAAGGTTAGCCGGCCAACGGTTGTCAAGTCAAGCCGGCGCGCGGCGGTCGCGCTTCGCTTCGGATAAGAGAGACAATGGGCAATCGGAACCTTCATGTCGGGCGCGGCAAGTCCGGCCACGACCGAGCCGTCGGTGAAGGCGACGAGTCCATGCACCACCGACTGCGCATGCACGATGACGTCGAGCCGCGCCGCCTCGATCCCGAAAAGATAATGCGCCTCGATCACTTCCAAACCCTTGTTCATGAGCCCGGCGGAGTCCACGCTGATTTTTGGCCCCATCGACCAATTGGGATGGGCCAATGCCTGTTCGGGAGTGGCGTTGGCAATGGCCTCGCTTGTCCATGTCCAAAACGGTCCGCCCGAGGCGGTCAGCGTGATCATCTCGATTGTCTCGAGGCTTGCTTCGCCCATGGCCTGAAAAATCGCGTTATGTTCGCTGTCGACGGGAAGCAGCCTGGTGCCGGAAGCCGCGGCTTGGCGCATGAAGGGAGCACCGGCGCAAACCAGACACTCCTTATTGGCGAGCGCGACTGTACGTCCGGCCGAAAGCGCCGCGAAGGTCGGCTTGACCCCCGCGGTTCCCGCGATGGCTGCCATCACGATGTCGGAGGGACGGAGCGCCGCTTCGACGACCGCCTCCTCGCCTGCCGCGGGCTCGATGGAGGTGCCGGCCAGGGCTTCTTTTAATTGGGTATAGCCGCATGGGTCGGCGAGGGCGGCGAATTTCGCGCCGAGTTCTCGGGCGAGCCGGGCCAAGGCTTGCGGATCCCGCCCGCCGGCGACGGCCTCGACCCGGAAATCGCCGCCCGCGCCGGCAATGATCTCGGCGGTCGATCTGCCGATCGATCCGGTCGCGCCGAGGATAACCACGCTGCGGATGTCGCGTTCCGCCGCAGGCCTTTGCCGCAACTGCTTGATGTTCTCCATGCCGCCTAGTCGCTTTTGTTCAAGGGTGGAGGGTGCATTTCGAGCAAGGCGGAGCGCGAGCTCGCGCTGAGACCGCGCCATCGTAAACACCCAATCATCTACAGCGGCCCTCGACCCTTAGCGGTCCTCCGGTTTCACCGGATCGGAAATGTCGAGGCGCACGATGTGCCGGCGTTGGCCGACAGCGCCCACCACGCGAAAGCCGGCAGCGGCGAAGACATTTACAAAGCCCATGAACCGATAGCTCGGTGACTCTGGATCGACCGGATAAGCCTCAATGACATTCGCTCCGCGCTTCGCGGCGTGGTCCACAGCCGCGCCGATCAGCTGACCGGTGAATCCCCGGCCTCGAAACTCCCGCTTGATGAATAAGCACGCCAACGACCAGATTCGTTCATGGGCTGATGCCTCCTTTAGACCACCGAGCTTCCGGTAGGTAAAGCGAGGTGCAATGGAGCACCAAGCGATTGGCACGCTGTGAAGGTAGCCCAGGATTCCCACCGGTACGCTGTCATCCACCCTAGACTTCATTGCGGCCCGGCGACTGTGGCCGTCCCGTTGTTTGGCTTCGGCTGGTGACGCCCGCCACGCCATGCACCAGCAGCTCTTTGGGCCCCCTCGGCTTTCGAAAAGGCTTGCAAAGTCGCTCCAGCTCTCGTGATCGACCTCATGAAAGTCGAGTTGATCCACCGAGACATCCTCGCGGGCGGGCCGTGGCAGAAAGCGCCCTGCTTTGGCGCGGCGGGCAAAGCATGGTCCTGAGAGCAACGCGCCGACAAATCTGGAAGGTCCGGCCTCGGCCCATCTCGGTGATTCGTCGAACCTAAGCTGATTGGATTTTGACCCAGATCATGTCCTTAAAAAGTTGATCGGCTTTTTCGATTCCGGCGCACTCCAACTCCATGATTTTGAGCGATTCCTTTTCGATCACTTGATTCCGAGTGATCGGAAAACGCGCTAGGAAAATGCCGGAAGCCAAACAGTTTTACTCTGGCATTTGTAAAGGATGCAGTCCATCCTAAAACCAATCGAACAGTCCGGCGGCGATTGAATCAAGTCCCCGCGCGCCGCCAAAAAGGGCGGCGAATGAGGCGGCGGCGATAAATCCATCGAGCCGGTCCATGAACCCGCCGTGGCCCGGAATCAGGCCGCTCGAATCCTTTGCGTCGAAGCGCCGTTTGACCCAGGATTCGAAGATGTCGCCGCCTTGCGAGACGGCGGCGGCGGCAAAGCCGAGTGCGAAAAGGGGCAGGGCCCGCCACGGATCACCAAGGCCATAAGCGCCGGTCACGGCGCCGAGAAGCGCGCCGGCGAATACGCCGGTGAGCGTGCCGGACCAGGTTTTCGAGGGCGAAATTTTTGGCCAGAGTTTGGCGCCGCCGATCAGGCGGCCGCCGAAATACGCGAAAACATCGGTGCCCCACACGGTCGCGAAAAGCCACATGATCGACCTTGCCGCATATTCCGCCGAGCCATGCAGTGCGGCGGCGGAAACGAGCAGCAAACCCGCGTAGACGATCCCGCCAAAAGCCCAAACTCTCCGCCGCGGGCCCGCAGCGAGAGCGAGAACAAGCCCGCAGCCGCCAAGCAAGGAGCAGGCCGCGCCGAACCAGGCCTTGTTGGCAAAATACGCGCTAAGCACAAGCCCAAGGGCAACAAGGAGAACCCGGACGCGAGGGTTTGGTGCCGCAATCAAATATTGCCATTCGCAGCCTACTGCCAGGGCGGCACCGAGCCAAATCAGATCGAAAACGAGGCCGCCCTGCCAAACGGACACAAGCGCCGCCGCCATCAGGACAATCGCCGAGTGAACGCGCGGCAGGAGATCGGCCAAGCAACGCCGCACGGAAAAATTGGGCGCCGGAAGGTTTTTGCCCGGCGCATCGGCGGCATCGTTCAGCATGGCAAGCAGCCCAGGAGCCGGGGCGGCATAAATCATGTTTTCGCCGCGCCGGCCAGCAATTTACCATTCCGGTATTGCCCCGTCACGCCGCCGAACCGCCGATCGCGGCCTGAGAATTCCGCCAAGGCCGCCGAAAAAGCCTGCCGATCGAAGTCCGGCCAGTGCATCGGCAGGAAAACGAATTCGGAATAGGCCGCTTGCCACATCAGAAAATTCGACAGCCGCTGTTCGCCGGACGTGCGGATGATGAGATCGGGATCGGGAATGCCCGCCGTGTCGAGATGTCGGGCGAACAGCATCTCGTCGATTTCGGATGCCTTGATGAGGCCGGCCGTCACCTCTTCCGCCAAAGCCCGTGCGGCGGCGGCAATCTCCTGCCGGCTTCCGTAGTTGAAGGCGACGACCAAGGTAAGACGGCTGTTGGCCTTTGTCTTATCCTCCGCCTCGTCGAGCAAGGCGCGGATATCGGCTTTCAGATTGGCGCGCGCGCCAATCACCTTGACCTTGACTCCGGACTTGTGCAACTCATTAAGATCGTTGCGGATAAAGCGCTTAAGAAGGGCCATGAGGTCGGCAACCTCCTGGACGGGCCGGTTCCAATTCTCCATCGAAAAGCTGTAAACCGTCAGATAGTCGAGCCCGAAGTCGATCGCCGCGCGAACGGTTTCGCGAAGCGCTTCGAGTCCGCGCCGGTGCCCCTCGATCCGTGGCAGTCCCCGCCGCGCCGCCCAGCGTCCGTTGCCATCCATGATCACGCCTACGTGCACGGGCGCGCCGTTTAGGTGCCGGCGCGCGGGAAGCGCTGTCTCGTCCGCAACCATGGATGACATTGTCATGTCCTGGCCGCCCGCCGCCCGCGGCATCGTCCCTTGGCGTCCTCTACCCTACGCAAGACAGCCCCTTCCGGCATACAGCGCTTCTATCGAAAAGCCCGCCCCGCCGCAGATCGTCCGGCAGGCCCCGTAACGCGCAGGACGGCTCGCGAACCTAAACACGCCCCCTCGCGGCTTCGCAGGCCCGCTTATAGCAGATTGGGACGGCTCACACTTGCATGATTTCGGTTTCCTTTGCGTTCAGCGCGAAATCGATCTCGTTGACGAATTGATCCGTCAGTTTCTGGACTTCGCTCTCGTGACGCTTTTCGTCGTCCTCGCCGATCGCCTTATCCTTGAGCAGCTTTTTGAGCATGTCGAGCCCATCGCGGCGGACATGGCGGACCGCGATGCGCGCCTCTTCGGCATATCTGTGCGCGACCTTCGCCATTTCCTTGCGCCGCTGCTCGTTGAGTTCCGGGATCCGGATCCGCAAGACCTGACCTTCGACGGTCGGAGAGAGTCCCAAATTGGCATTGCGGATGGCCTTGTCGACGGCGCCAACCATTGCCTTGTCCCAGACGTGCACCGAAAGCATCCGCGGCTCCGGCACGCTGATTGTCGCCAGCTGATTGAGCGCCATCGTTTGTCCATAGGCCTCGACATGCACGGGTTCGACGAGGCTCGCCGACGCGCGCCCGGTGCGCAAACCTCCCAATTCGTGCTTCAATGTCGCGACCGCACCCTGCATGCGCCGGCTAAGGTCTGAGATATCGAATTCAGCGCTCATGTTGGCAACCAAAGGCGTTTTTTCGCCCGGCCCGTCTTTGGGCCATGCGGGGATCGTAGCGCACTTAAGCAGGCGAAACCAGAGTGGCGTTGCCGCGTCCGTCGAGGGCGGCGAGGATCGCGCCGGGCTGCCTTATCGAGAAGACGATTATGGGAATTCCGTTCTCGCGCGCAAGCGCGAACGCGGCGGTGTCCATGACCGCGAGATTCCTGGCGATGGCTTCGTCATGAGTCAAGCGATCGTAGCGAGTCGCGGCCGGATCGCGCTTCGGGTCTGCCGAATAGACTCCGTCGACTTGCGTCGCCTTCATGATGAGATCGCAGGAAAGCTCGGCGCCGCGCAATGCCGCGCCGGTATCGGTTGTAAAGAATGGATTGCCAGTGCCGCCGGCGAGAACCACGATTCGGCCCTTGCCAAGATGATGCAATGCGGCCTGGCGCGAATACGCCTCGCAAAGCGCCGGCATTGGCAAAGCCGACAGAGTTCGCGCCGCCTGGCGTTGTTTCTCGATCGCATATTCGAGGGCAAGCGCGTTCATCACCGTAGCCAACATGCCGATCGAATCGGCGCGGGCCCGCTCGATGCCCTTGTTGGCGCCTTCAATGCCGCGAAAAAAATTGCCGCCCCCTACGACCACCGCGACCTCGATGCCGCGCGTCGCCGCGACCTCCGTCAGATCCGCCGCGATCCGCGCCAGGGTGTCGTGGTCAAGACCATGGCTTCGCGCGCCCATCAAGGCTTCGCCGGAGAGCTTAACGACAATCCGCCGCCAAGCCGAAAATTTCGGCGGAAACTTGGTTTCGCCCGATCCAGTCATTGGCTCGCCGCTGGTTCTTCGCCCGCCCCATCCGCTCGATTGCGAAAGCCCGTTCCGCGCTGCGCCGTCTTAAATACCACGAGTCGCGGATGACGGCCCATGGCGTCTTTCTGTAAAGATTTTTCTACAATGTCTCACCGTAAAACAAATAGGTTAAAGTTCATGATCGATGAAACTGTCCCGTGCGGCCGCGTGGGTCCACCTTCGCGGTGTATCGTTGCGCCCGCCCCGCCGTGCCGCCGGAGCCGGGCCAAACGTGCCGCGCTCCTGGCTCGCGGACACGGTCGCGGCCTCTCCATCGCCCTGTTTTGCAAAATTCCAAGAACCGGCCATATTCGATGAGAGTGCCCGAATCAGAAGTGGTGGAGGATGGTAAAATGCATGGTGTTGGCGAGGCGAAATTGCCTGGCAATGAGGCTCATCCGCTTCATCGGCAGCGCCGCTGCGCGGCGGTTATCGCTGGCCTTGGTTGGTTTGGCTTGAGCGTGCCGCTCTACTTCGACGTTCACGGGGCGCTCGTCAAGGATCTGTCGATCCCGGTCACTCTTATCAATTACTTCAGCTACTTCACGACCGAGACCAATCTCCTTATCGCCCTCACGCTCACGATTTTTTGCGCAGGGCCGCAAGCGGAGCAATTTTTGACCAGGCCAAGCGTCAGATCTGCGCTTGTTGTTTACATTATAGTTGTCGGCGGGGTCTATAAGGTGCTGTTGCGGAATTTATGGCATCCGCATGGATTGCAGCTTTTGGCCGACATCGTGCTGCATGATGCCATACCGTTCCTGTACCCCTTATATTGGCTGGTGTTTCTGCCTAAGGGCAGCTTGCGATGGAGCGATCCCGCCTGGTGGCTCGCCTACCCGGTCCTGTATTTCCTCTATAGCATGCTGCGCGGCGCGGCCTATGGGACCTATCTTTATCCTTTCATCGACGCCGCGCATCTCGGGGTCGCCCGGGCCTGGGTGAACGGAATCGTTTTGCTTGCCGTCTTTTTTTGCCTCGGCGTCGTTTTGACAGCCATCGACCATGCCCTGGCCTCCGGCGAGAGCGGGTGGCGCGGGCTTGGCAGGGCATCCGAACTCTGACAAATAGGCCCATCGACGGTTCTTCCCCAGGCTTCAAGGAGACGCCATGGCCCTAGCGCAGACCGGGGCAACGCCCGCCGGAAACGGCGTCCTCTTTCCATCCGGCGCAAAGGCTCTTCTGATCGACGGCAAGCGCGCGTCGGAGCAAGTGATTGCGCGGTTAACGGAAAATACCCGCGCGCTCGTCGCGCAAGGAGTGAAGCCGGGCCTCGCGGTCGTTCTTGTCGGCGACGATCCGGCAAGTCAGGTCTATGTCAAATCCAAAAGCAAGGCTGCGCAAACCTGCGGGTTTCATTCGGTCCAGCACGACCTTGCCGCGACGGCGAGCGAAGCGGAACTGCTCGCCTTGGTCGAACAGCTCAATGCCGATCCCGCCATCCACGGAATCCTGTTGCAATTGCCGTTGCCCGGCCGGCTCGATCCGGGCCGCGTGATCGAAGCCATTTCGCCAGGCAAGGACGTCGATGGACTGCACCCGGTCAATTCCGGACTTCTCGCCAATGGCGATATGGCACGCGCGCTCGTGCCATGCACGCCGGCCGGCGGCATGTTCCTTCTCGATGCCGCCGCCGCGGCGCTCGGCGTTAGTCTTTCGGGGGCCGAGGCGGTCGTCGCCGGCCGCTCCAATCTGGTCGGCAAGCCGATCGCCCAATTGCTGCTTGGCCGCAATGCGACCGTGACGGTCGCCCATTCTCGCACGCGCGATCTCGCGGCGACGGTGTCCAAAGCCGATGTTCTCGTCGCGGCCGTTGGCCGGCCGGAGATGATTCGCGGGGCATGGATCAAGCCTGGCGCGATCGTCATCGACGTCGGCATCAACCGGGTCACGCGCGACGGCCAAGACGCGGCCGGGCGGCCCAGGACGAGGCTTGTTGGCGATGTCGCCTTCGCCGAGGCGATCGCGCGGGCCGGGGCAATCACTCCCGTGCCTGGCGGGGTCGGCCCGATGACGATCGCCATGCTGATGCAAAACACGCTCCGCGCCGCGCTGTTGAAGGCCGGGCTAGCAGCCTGGATTGACTAAATCGAGGGGGATCGGCGATTCGCTTTCGTCGCGAACCGAGCTAGCGGTTGTCCTTGCAATACTTCGATAAGAGCGAGCTTCTTTATCTAAATATCGAAGCATTTTTCCAGGCGCGGCCAATTGGGCGATGGGGGGAAAAGGTCGCCGGAAATCGAGGTGCTTGGCCTCGACGATACCGAACTCGCGGCGTTTCTCGTCAACGAAAATGGCTATTGGATGGATGCGGAGACCGCGTTGCGGAGCTTTGCGACGATGCCCTTTGTCGACCAAAAGGTCCCAGAGGATTTTTGCCGCGCCTCGCACTTGACAATAAGCGGCGGGACATGGCGCTCCTCGCGGCACCTGATCGAGATTGGTGTCTCGCCCAGACGCGGCCCGCTTGCAAGCTTTGGAACGCGCGCGAATTCGCTGCGTGTCACCCGCCGGTCAGCGGGGGCAAATCGCGCACCATGGCGCGCCGGGTTCCGTTTCGAGGGGACCTTTCATGCTTGAGGTTGTTGATCGCCGATCGATCTCCGCTCGTCACGGTACCGCCTTGATAAATGGATAAAGGCTCACAAATGCAAGCTTTCCGTGTTCTAGCTCTGGCTTAATGCCAGCCCAGGAGTTTCGCTTCAGTTATTGAGCAAGTGGAGCCCGTAGAGCCGTGCCATGAACGACGACAAAGAGCTAATTGCTCTGATCAACTTGATCTACGAGGCCGTGCTCAAAAGCGATCTCTGGCCGAGCGTGCTGGTTAAGCTTGCCGACGCCTTGGGCGTCGCGCAGGTCGCAATGCCCTCGATGGACCGGCGCGCCAACGTGGTCTCTACGATTGCGCCCCGCTTTGATCCTGATTTGCTTGCATCTTGGCACGAATATTGGGCGTTCCATGATCCGGTTCTGGCGCGAGCCACACTTCGCCCGGCGGGCGAAATCTATACTCTCGATAGCCTCATGCCGCGAGAGGAATTCGCCGCTACCCTGTTTTTAACGAGTTGTGGCGGCCAGCCAAGTGGGGTTTTGCGGCAGCGGGCGCCGGTTTGGTGGCCGCAGATCAGGCCCCGGCGGCGAACTCAAAGTGCCGCGCGAGCCTCCCTGCCCGCCTCTCCATGTGACGGTAACGCCGGTTCGGTCCGCGATGCGCCTCGCCAATGTTCCCTGGATCGGCGTCGGCACTCCCGTCGCCATTGTCACGGTGACCGACCCCGAGAGCGACCGGCAGCGGCGGGAGGTTAATCTGCGCCGCCGTTTTGACCTAACCGCCGCGGAGTCACCGAAACGCTCCGGCAAGTCG
>QHBR01000246.1 GCA_003244015.1 Hyphomicrobiales bacterium
GTCGTCGAGTTCCCGGTATGCCAATGGCGGAGACAAATTGTGCCAGATGGCGGCGAGAAAGTGTACCGGTCAGGTTAAGAGAAAAGGGCTGTGAAGCCCCGGTTTATTTTTGAGCTTCTGTGCCGATTTATATTTTGGTGGCTGGGTCTCCTTCGTTTGCCGTTTTCTAGTTTTGGCTTTGCCCCTGAGCCGATCGCCGCTGCGTCTTCTTGCTGGTTGCGAGCCGGTAGCTTTCGCCGTTCAGTGCGCCCCGATGGCGCGGATCACCAGTGGAGGAAGGTTCCACCCAGATAGTTGTCGATAGGGCTGNTAGCTGACGAGCGGTTGGGTTGGGTAACTGACCGGATCGAAGCCTCGTGACAAAGGTCGCCTTGGGCGGTCGAGCAACCCGNCGGGCCATAACGTGAGTGAAGCCTGTGCAGGCCTCGAAAGTGAAATCGCGGATGCCGACCCGGCTGAATGACGGGGAAGGCTGCACGGATGGGCAAGTAATCGACGTACGGCCCCATCCGATCCGCCGGGGTAATAGGCATGGCACGCCGGGAAGGTGATGCGGGCAACGGGGGAGACCCGTTCTGGACGGGGCTAGCGGCCTCTACGCCATCTTCCAGGGCGGCGGTCCAAGCGGGAGTCGGACGGGGTCATAGTACTGTTGAAGCCGGGTAATGCCGGTGGAGGAAAGGGCCCCGACTTTTGACATGCTTTTGAAGATGGGAAGGTGAGGTGATTGGCGATGAACCTTGAAACACCGTTAAAGATCCGGACCCTTCAGAGGAAGCTTTACTGTAAAGCGAAGGTCGAACCGGCCTTCCGCTTCTACCTGCTCTACGATAAGATTTCTCGGGCCGACATTCTTTTCCATGCATACCGGCTGGCTCGCGCGAATCGTGGGGCACCGGGGGTGGACGGGATAACGTTCGCGATGATCGAGGCGGCGGGGCTGGAGACGTGGTTAGCGGACTTGCGGATGGACCTCGCGGCGAAGATGTACAAGGCAGCGCCGGTGCGCAGGGCGATGATCCCGAAGCCCGGGGGTGGAGAAAGGCCGCTCGGCATCCCGACACCAGCAAGCCCGCGAGTGGAAATCCAAAAGCAGCGACACCTTCACCGAGGCGAACGCCAGAACGAAGCGATGCGAAAGCCGTGGGGTGTGTCTCAACCTTTATGAGTGCAAGGTCATTTGCTGCATCGTGCGCCATCTACCCAGGTACTGCATCACTAAAGTGGCCGAGGGTTAACTTTGAGACGATCGCGACTGAGGATCGCAGTGGGAATTGCAACAGCCGGTCGCTGTTCGGTTCTGGCTGAAACTTTGGTTGAACTGGGCCGCCAGACCCGCTTGCCCGATGCACTATTCGTTTGTCCGGCGGCCCGCGCGGACTTTGACGCGTCCCAGGCGGTGCAATTGCCCTTCCCTGTCAATGTCGTCGGGGCTCCGCGCGGTTTGTCCGTGCAGCGCAACGCGATTCTCGCCGCGGCGCAGGATTTCGATGTTTTGATGTTCTTCGACGACGATTTCCTCGCCGTACCATCCTATCTTGCCGAACTCGAAAAATGTTTCGCGGCGCATGGCTCGGTTGTGGCGGCGGACGGCCACGTTCTCGCCGACGGCATCATGGGACCAGGCCTCGATATCGCCTCGGCGAGGGCCATACTGGCCTCCTTCGAGGCACCAAAAGCCGATTTGCCCTTGGTCAGCATATATAGAGCCTATGGATGCAACATGGCGTTGCGCCTCGCGCCGGTACGCGCGAATGGACTTCGCTTCGACGAAAATCTGCCTCTCTATGGCTGGGCGGAAGACTTGGACTTCTGCCGCCAGCTTGCGGCTTATGGCCTCATCGTCTCGAACGCGCGGATGGCCGGCGTTCACCTCGGTATCAAGGTCGGTCGCACGTCCGGCGTCCGATTTGGCTACTCGCAAATTGCCAACCCTTATTATCTTTGGCGCAAGGGCACCCATCGTCCCGGCCACGCCTTGCGCCAGATAGTTCGTAACGTCGGGGCGAACGTCGTCAGATCGCTTTCACCAGAGCCTTGGGTCGACCGGCGCGGCCGCCTGTTCGGCAATACCCTGGGGTTCGCCGATCTCATTCGCGGACGCCTCGATCCAAAGCGCATCCTCGAGCTCAAGTGAACGAGCCGGGGCACCGTCAACTTGGCACTGCAAATTGAACGGAAACGCGATGGGTTATGCGACGATCTGCCGTAGGCTTTTATGCAGCCGTAGCGACGCCGGTGACCTCGGCCCAACTCGCGAAGGCTCCGCTGCGGGCGGAACGGTGCGGCGGCGGTGTGAATGGTTGGCTTACCAACAGATACTCTCGATTCCACTTTTCGCAACACTACGGTGGGAGGAGCTAACGATGAGAGAAGCCAGCCATGATAATCGCACAAACAAATTGATTAATGTATTTGTTCACTTAGCACATGGTCATGGTGGACAAACCTGGCACCAAAGGTATAACAATGGCCAATTACTCGGCATTAACGAACCGTTTCCATATGGCTTTCATAGAGCCGAAGAGCACAGTTGCCGCGTTATCTTTTCAGTCGATAAAGCTGAAAACCCGGTAGAAAAGCTTTTCCGCCTAGCTCTTCGGCTTGTGTTAGGATTTGATTTCATTCACGCTTGGCGTAATCGCAAGGGCATATATGATGCTGATGTCGTATGGACCTATACCGAGTCGCAAAATCTCGCTATCTTGCTAATGTTTCTGATTACGCAGCCGAAGCAAAGGCCAAGATTGATCGCGAATATCGTATGGCTCTTTGATCGCTGGCCTAAGTTTCCGGCGCCCAATCGCTGGCTGTTTAGGAAATTGCTATCCCGAGCTGACGTGCTAACCGTCAACTGCCCGGCAAGTCTAAAGGCCGCGCGGGAGTTAGTGCCGCATGTCCGTTCGGAACTGAACCTTTTCGGTATCAGGACGGAGGAAATGATCCGGCAACAGCCGCCGGCATTTCGCCATCCCATACGAATCATCTCATTGGGAAATGACGAAGGACGGGATTGGCCGACGCTGATCGACGCCGTGAAGAATTTAGAAGGCTACCACCTTCGAATCGCGTCCCGAAAGGTCCGCCGAAGACTGGTTGCTGGTGCCAAAAATATTGAAATTGTAAGGCCCAGATCAAATCGGGAGTTGTTGGGGCTCTACGATTGGGCAGACGTGGCAATTGTGTCTATGAAGCCGAACATCCACGCGTCGGGCATTACCGTCGTTCAGGAAGCCGTAGTTCGTGGAGTGCCTGTCATTTGCAGCGATACTGGTGAACTCAGAGCGTATTTCTCAGAAGCGGAGATCAAATATGTACCAGTTCAGGATCCAGAGGCGACCCGTCGTGCGATGCGCGAATTTGCCGAAGACGATGAAGCTCGGTGGGCCTACGTTAAACGAGCGCAAACTCGGATGGGCGCGGAAGGCCTGAGTTCTCACGCTTACATAAGGAGACATGTCGAACTTTCCAGGGAATTGCTTTTCGGTCCCTGAGCCATGTGATGAGGAGGGAACGGGTCCGCTAGTACATGGTCACTTCCGTCACTAACTGGTGAATTATTTAATCCGTCCATAAGTAAATTCTTCTTTTGCATTGACGGCGTGGGGCGTGAGTGATTCATTTCTGGCATGGGAAGTGATGATGCGCGCTCACTCGATCACACGACGCTGGAGGCTCTGCGCATACGTGCGGTGCGCAACGTGCAGGCGGGTGAAAGTCCCTCGGCTGTCGCGCTAGCTTTGGGCGTCACTGCACGGACAATGTATGGCTGGTTGGCGGGCGCGCTACCGGCGCGGCGGTTGGGGCGGTTTGACGGCCAAACCGTTAGTCGGCCGGCCGCCGAAGTTGATCGCGCGCGCGATGCAATGGATTTACGACACGGTGACGCAGAAGAACCCGCTGCAGCTGCAATTTACGTTTGCATTGTGGACGCGCGAGATGGTGGCGACTCTGATCAAGAGGAAATTCAACATCACGCTAGCCGCCAATTCCGTTGGCCGGTTGTTGGCGCAGCTCGGCATCACCTGCCAGAAGCCATTGCATCGAGCAATCGAACGCGATGAGTCTCTGGTTCGGCAATGGCTTGAGAAAGAATACCCGCACATCAAGGCGATGGCCAAAAAGCAAGGGGCGGACATCTATTTCGGTGACGCGGCGCACATCCGGTCCGATCATCACGCGGGCCGCACCTGGGGTAAAAAAGGTGAAAAGAGCTGGCCTCGCAAATCTGCACAGAACGATAAGTGGATTTTCTGCCTGACGGCGGCGAGTATAATCGCCGGGAATCAGGAGCACAGATGACGAAGCGACCACGGCGGAACCACACACCGGTATTTAAAGCGAAAGTGGCCTTGGCCGCTCTCAAGGGGGAAAAGACGCTGGCCGATCTGGCGCAGCAGTTCGATGT
>QHBR01000236.1 GCA_003244015.1 Hyphomicrobiales bacterium
AATCGGCAAGGACTTGCGCACAGATCTCGAAATATTTTGGTGCGATTTGAATCGCCGAGAAGCGGCCCCGGCTTGAGGGTTTGCGCGGATAAGGTGGTGCATCGCATCGGCGCTTTTGCTAGGCTGGGGCCCATGCTTAAACGCGCTGCTTCCGCAACCACACCGCCTCCGGAGCCTTTGCCAGCCAAGCGCGGGCCTCTCCCCGACGGCGCCGGCGAGCCAAAATTATCGCCGATGCTGGCGCAATACAGCGCGATCAAGGCCCAAAATCCCGGTTCTCTCCTGTTCTACAGGATGGGCGATTTCTACGAGTTGTTCTTCGACGACGCCGCGATCGCCGCCAAGGCGCTCGGCATTGTCTTGACGAAGCGCGGCAAGCACGAGGGGCGCGACATTCCCATGTGCGGCGTGCCGGTCGAGCGTGCCGAGGATTATCTGAACCGGCTGATCGGCCAGGGCCACCGCGTCGCCGTCTGCGAGCAGGTCGAGGACCCGGCCGAGGCAAGAAAACGCGGGGCCAAATCCGTGGTCCGGCGCGAGGTCGTGCGTCTGGTCACGCCTGGCACCATTACCGAAGAGTTTTTGCTCGACCCCGTCCGTGCCAACAGCTTGCTCGCCATCGCGCGGGGGAGTGAGCCGGACTCGCCCTACGGGCTCGCGAGCGTCGACATTTCGACCTGCGCCTTCATCGTCGCCGAGGTCTCCGAGGCCGCTCTCGAAGCCGAGATTGCGCGCCTCGATCCGGCCGAAATCGTTGTCCCCGAGGCTCTACTCACGCTTCCTTGGCTCGCGAGGCTCGCGCGCGAGACAAAACTTCCCGTGACCCCGCTGGGGGGCGAAGCGGGCTCGGGGTCAAGTGCCGAGCGCCGCATCAAGAACTACTTTGGGCTCGCGACGCTCGCCGGATTGGGCGCTCTTTCCAGCGCCGAAATCGCCGCCGCCGCCACCGCGATTTTCTACATCGAGCGCACCCAATTCTCGGCGCGCCCGGCGTTGAGCCTGCCAACCCGGCTCGCGCCCGGCGCGCGGATGGAAATCGATGCCGCGACGCGAGCCAATCTCGAACTCACGCGCACCTTGGCCGGCACGCGGGAGGGGTCCTTGCTGGCAACAATCGACAAGACCGTCACGGCGCCGGGCAGCCGCCTACTCGCCGAGCGCCTGGCGGCGCCTTTGACCGCTCCCAAGGAAATCGAATGCCGCCTAGATGCCGTCGCGTTTTTTGTCGATGAACGAGGCTTGCGGAAGGATGTGCGTGCCTGCCTCAAAGCCGCGCCGGACACGGCCCGCGCGTTGTCGCGCCTTGCGCTCAATCGCGGCGGTCCGCGCGATCTCGCGGCGCTGCGCGACGGAGTTGCCGCAGCCGATGCCGTCGCGCGCTTGCTGGCCAAAGCCGGCCGCCTGCCGCAAGAGCTTGGCCAGGCGAGCGAAGCCGCCGCCGAGGTGGACCCAGCTCTTGCCACGCGCTTGAGCGACGCGCTTGCCGAACCGCTGCCGCATAACCGGCGCGATGGCGGCGTCGTTCGTGCTGGCCATGACACCGTCCTCGACGAGCTGCGCGCGCTGCGCGACGAAAGCCGGTCTGTGATCGCCGCGCTCCAGGCGCGTTATGCCGATTTGGCGGAAACGAAGCAGCTAAAGCTCAAACACAATCATTTTCTCGGCCATTTCATCGAGGTCCCGCAAGCGCAAGGCGAAAGGCTGTTGCGGCCGCCGCATGACACGATGTTCGTGCACCGCCAGACCATGGCAGGCGCGATGCGCTTTTCGACCAAGGAGCTGGCCGAACTCGAGGTCAAGATTGCCTCCGCCGCCGAGGAAGCGCTCGCCCGCGAGCAGACGATCTTCGAGACCCTGGCCGCACTTCTCCTCGGCATCCAAGCCGCCCTCAGACGGCTCGCCGGCGCGCTCGCGGCAATCGATGTCGCCGCGGCTCTCGCGGAATTGGCTGAAGCCTCGGATTGGACGAAGCCCGAGGTCGATGGCTCGCTTGCCTTCGAGATCGAAGGCGGGCGGCATCCCGTCGTCGAGGCGGCGCTGCGCTTGCAGGGCCAAGCCTTTGCCGGGAACGGCTGCGAGCTTTCGGGCTCGCGCGGCAAAGGCGGCTGGATCGCGGTCGTGACCGGCCCGAACATGGCCGGCAAATCGACCTATTTGCGTCAGAACGCATTGATCGCCGTCCTTGCCCAGATGGGCTCCTTCGTGCCCGCGAAGCGCGCCCATATCGGCGTCATCGACAAGCTTTATTCGCGGGTTGGGGCGGCCGACGATCTCGCCCGCGGCCGTTCGACCTTCATGGTCGAGATGATCGAGACCGCGGCGATCCTCAACCAGGCGGGCGAACGCTCGCTCGTGATCCTCGACGAGATCGGCCGCGGCACCGCCACTTTCGACGGTCTTTCGATCGCTTGGGCGGTGATCGAGCATTTGCACGAAAAGAACCGGGCGCGCGCGCTGTTCGCCACCCATTTTCATGAATTGACGCAGCTTGCGGAAAAACTCGACCGGCTCGTCAATTTGACCGTGCGGGTCGCGGACTGGAATGGCGAAGTGGTTTTCCTGCATGAGATTGTCCCTGGCGCCGCCGACCGTTCCTATGGCATCCAAGTCGCGAAACTTGCGGGCCTCCCCGCCCCGGCCGTTGCGCGCGCGAAGGAACTGCTCGCCGAGTTCGAGGCCGCCGAGCGGCTTTCAAATGCGGACCGGCAGGCAGAAGATCTGCCCTTATTCACCGCGGCGAGCCCGCCGCCAGCGCAGGATCGCGACGTTCTCGGGTCAGCCCTCGACGCCATCGACCCGGACGAGCTGTCGCCTCGCGCCGCGATGGAGGCGCTTTACCAGCTGAAAAAGCTCCGCGCCAAGGAGCGGTAAGCGCGCCAGGCCTCGAAATAACGTTCGATAGTGCAATAGTATGCGATGTATAATTCTCTTGGCGAGCGCGTGCCGAAATCGTATATATTGTACAGCACAATAGGGCGTAATCGAATGAGGACCGGGTCATGTTCGAAGCCGCTGTCGGCGCGGCGCGCCCACTGCACCGTCGGCGAGTGCCATTATCGGAGATGGCTACAGCGCCCTGTTCATAATCCTGTGCAGCGTCGCGCTGAGGCCAATCGACACTTGCGTTGACTCGCATCTGTCCTCAAGCGCGCCCGTTCGGAAAGCATTGGTCAAGGGCGCGTCCTTCCACTTCCATGCCCGCCGGAGCAAGCGCATGAGCATAGATGGTCGTTCCAAACAAGATTTGAAGCCCCTAAACCCTGTTCTCGCCGTCGCCCATATCGGCGATTTACATCTCACGGATGCAAAACAACGAAACTTTTTGGATTTCATGTCAATCGTTGTTCAGATCGAGATCGTGCCAAGATCATAGACTTCGTGGTGCTGCCGGGTGACAACGCCGATCACGGCCTGCCAGCACAGTATGCTTTGGCGTCGACAGCACTGAAGATGCTCAGTACACCGATCCATGCCATTCCCGGCGATCACGATATGGAACAAGGTGGGCTCGACGCCTTTTACGCTGCAGACTTTACGGAGCCGTTACCGAAGGCGCTGACTGTGCGTGGCATCCATTGCCTATTTCTTGACATCAGTGGACCCGGTACGGGCGGCCCGGATTTTCGCGTCGGAACCGACCAAGCGTCATGGGTCGAACTGGAACTGCGAAAGGCGAAAGAGCGTGAAGAGACAAGTGTCCTCTTCATGCACAGTTATCCCGACGACCTCAAAGGAGACGGCGAGACAGAGGCCTTCAATCGGCTGATTGCCACTCATGACGTGGCCTTCGTCGACATGGGTCACACGCACTACAACGAACTCGCCAATGATGGCCGGACTATCTTCGCCGCCACTCGCTCGACCGGGCAAATCGAGGAAGGCCCGGCCGGCTATTCGATCGTGACGCTGGATGGCGGTGTCGTGAGCTGGCGCTTCAAGCCGCTCGATGACGCCTTCCCTTTTGTGGTCATGCCAACCCAAATCAGGCCGTCGATGGTTCGAGCGAGGTGCATGCGATGGTGTTCGGCAATCGGATCATCAAAACTGTCTCATGCCAAGCCGAGAAGGCGAATGGATTGCTATGACCCCTTCGTCTGAAGAGCGTGTCTGGACGGCAAGCCTGCCTATCCCCTCGGAGCGACTGGTGATGCTCACAGTTCAAGCCGTGGATGAGACGGGGAGGCCGGGGCAGCACTCCATACGGGTTGCCACGCGGGCTTATGTCTTGCCGGTTCGCGTGCAGAACGGAAGCGATGCGGCGTCGGTCGGCGCCTGGCCTGAGAATGGAATTTTCAACACTCAACTCGGACCAAATCGCAACAGCAAGCCGCCTTCCTAACATTGCTTTTTGGAAATTCCTTTTTAATCCCGCCGGAATTTCAACAATGTCGCCTAACGAAATGACCTGGATGATCGCGGCTGTGGCTACCGTTGGGGTGATCATACGCCCGTTCGGCCTGCCGGAGGCGATTTGGGCAGTGACCGGTGCGGCCCTGCTTGTCGTCTTGCAACTTCTTTCACCAAATGATGCGTTGACCGGACTCGCCAAGGGGACGGACGTCTATCTATTCCTCACCGGCATGATGCTGTTGAGCGAGATCGCCCGTCAGGAAGGTCTTTTCGACTGGCTCGCGGCAGTTGCCATTAGGCGGGCCAAGGGATCCGCGAACAGACTTTTTTGGCTCATCTATGGCGTGGGAACGGTCGTGACAGTGTTTTTGTCGAACGATGCGACTGCCGTCGTGCTGACACCAGCTGTCGCCGCAGCCGTGAAAGCCGCGAAAGCTGGGCAGCCGCTTCCTCCTGCCTATCTCCAACCCCGCAAATCTGGTGATTTATGGCAGTCATATGCCGCCACTGCTGCAATGGCTCCCACGCTATTTGCTACCCTCGGTGCTGTCGATCCTTGCCACCTACGTGATGCTTCATTGGACGCAGCGACGCGCTCTCAAGCAGGAGATTGTGCCGGATATGCCAGTGCCGAAGCTGTCGGGCACGGGCAAGACGGCCGCGCTCGGCATTGCGACGACAGCGATTGTTCTTCTTGTTTCGTCGGCCATGGACATGCCCACGGCGATTGCGGGCGTCGTCACAGCCGCGGTTCGTGCTGATCTGCGCAAGGAACGGCCCTGGAATACGGTCAAAGGCATTTCTTGGGGCGTCCTGCCGCTCGTCGCCGGTCTTTTCGTCCTTGTCGAAGCGCTCGACAAGTCGGGACTTATCCGGACGATCGCTTCGCTCCTGCATGATGAGACGGAACGCTCCGCCAATTGGACGGCATGGGGCGCCGGCATCATCATCGCCTTTGTCAGCAATTTGATGAACAATTTGCCAGCGGGCCTGATCGCCGCCAGCGCTGTGCACAGCGCCCACGGGTCCGACCAGGTCACAAGCGCAATTCTGATTGGCGTCGACCTTGGCCCGAACCTATCCGTCACCGGCTCCCTTGCAACAATCCTGTGGCTCACAGCGTTGCGCCGCGAAGGGCAGCAAGTTAGTGCTGGCACCTTCCTGAAACTTGGGTTTCTGATTATGCCGCCAGCGCTTTTGCTCGCGTTAGCGGGAGCCTTGGTGTTCCCTTGGACATAAAGCCGGAGGACAAATCCATGCAGGACATAAGCGCAGTTTGGCTCTATCCGTTGATCCTCGTTGCGGGCGCATTGCAGGCTTGGGGTCCGCCAATGAATGGCGCTTTGCGCAATGCGCTTACCAACCCTTGGCTCGCGAGCCTCATCTCGTTCCTGCCCATCGTCGCCTTTCTGGCGGTGCTTCTCTTCTGCTTGCCGCGGCCGCTGCCAACCGTTGAGGGCGTCAGCGCGATGCCGTGGTGGGCGCCGCTCGGCGGCTTGGCTGGAGCCTTCGCGGTCATCGCCGGCCTGCTCTTCGTGGACAAGGTCGGCGCGGGGGCATTCACCGCGCTGACGATCACCGCGAATATTCTGATGTCGCTCGCAGTTGACAATTTTGGCTGGTTCAATCTGCCGCCGCACCCGATGAATATTTGGCGCGCCGTGGGCGGCGCGCTATTAATCGGCGGCGTGGCGCTCATAAGCTGGTTTTGAAGGCGGGCCATTGACCGCCTTGCGCGGGGGGCTATCGAATCGGTGAATCGAGCCGCTCAACGTTCCGGCTCAGGCGTCGAGGTATCGTCGCGGCACCGATGGAGGCGCTTTACCGGCTGAAAAAGCTCCGCGCCACGGAGCGGTAAGCTCGCCAGGCGAACGCGCCCTTGGCGGCGCTAGATAAGCAATAGGGCATCTCGAAAAATACC
>QHBR01000395.1 GCA_003244015.1 Hyphomicrobiales bacterium
ATGGACGACGACACGATCCGTTATTGGCATGAGCTGTACCAGGAGAAAGGCCTGACGTGGCTGGCCGACGGTCAACACCGCAAGCACGATTGCGCTCTTGATGGCCATCGAGATCATGGATCCGCTCAAGCGGTGGATCCATGTGTTTTTAGATAATGCCAGATACCATCATGCCGACATGGTGAAGGAATGGCTGGCCCGACCGGGCTGGCGGATCAAGCTGCACTCCATTCCGACCTACTGTCCCCATCTTGATCCCATCGAACGATTATGGGGGGCGATGCACAAAAACGTCACCCACAACCGAAGTTACACCAAATTCAACGATTTCTGTAACGCCGTGTTGAACTTTCTTCGCGTTGACGTGCCCAAACTGGCATCTCTATTGCGACTCAGTCTCCGATAACTTCCACATCATCAATCCGGCTGATTTTCGGGTTCTCAAGGCTAAGAGTATATAACGCAGTCCCGTGGGGTGGATAGCAGGAATCGAGGATAAAATACCCGGTTTCAGACTGGCAGGCCAGTATCGTCCGGCGCGATTTTTAACACATCGCGCAGAAAATCCGCGGCCAACGCTATTCCCGCGTCGTCGATGGCATGGCCAAGGCCCGGCCTCGCCACCGCCGTCACGGGCACGCAAGCCGCTTCGAGCGCCGACTTCGCGTTCGCCATCGACTGGAAAGGCACAACTTCGTCCGCCTCTCCGTGCCCGAGGAGAACCGGCGGTTTGCTGCGGAAGTCGCGCCCCAGCCCCGCGCCGCCCGGCAGGCTCCGGAAAAAGCAACGATGCCGGCAATTTGCATTTGCCGCCGCAATCCGGCGTAGAGCGCTGTCGCGGCGCCTTGCGAAAACCCGGTGAGCGCCAGGCGGGCGTCGCCGAGCTGGCGGCTAGCCAGCAGTTCATCGAAAAAGCGATCGAGAATTGCGCCAGCTTCCCGCAAGCAGGCGAGCAACTTTTCCGGCGACCGGTCCCGCAGGCTGAACCATTGCCGGGCCTCCGCCGCATCATCGTATGGAAATGGTGCATTCGGCGCGATGAACTCCGCCTCCGGCAAAATCTTCCGCCAAGCGCGGGCAAGTAAGATGAGGTCGTTGCCGTTGGCCCCGACTCCATGCAGGAGAACCACCAGATAATCCGCCTTGCCGCCGGAAAGCGGCGCGAACCCCGGACCGTCGAGTTGCATCGGCATCGCTCCTTCCCCGCACCCATCGGCATTAAAGCTAGCGAAATGAGGGAACCCGGTCAGCTTCGCGTCTTACCAAAATAGCAGGCCCGCTGGCCATTCCGCCAGCGGCCGGATGAGTTAGAGCGGCTGTCTCTCGCTCAGAACGGATAGTAGCGAAGGCTGGTGAAGAAGATGTTTTCATTCCGCTCCGGCGTGCCCCCGATACCGGCGAAGCCGAATTTCTGGGTGAAGGAATATTGCAAACCGCCCGTGAGCCTGCCAAAGGGACCCTTATAGATAGTGTCCCAGAAACCGCCCGTGATTTGCCGGACCAGTCTGGTGTTGCCGGTGCAGGCGGCTCCCGCGAACGTGGCAAATTCGATGTTGCACGAGTTGTTCACGAAAGCCGGATTGCCCAAGCCGAACGCTGTGTGCGCTGGACCGGGGCTCGAGAAGCGAAACTTCTTATCCTGGACCTCTTCGCCGGCATAGGCGTAAAAGTCTAGCCCCGGGATAGCGTGCCATGTTAATCCGGCGAGCAGAATGGTTTCCTGGATCGGCGCGAGGCCGCCATCCGAGTTGAAGGTGACGTCGGGCAGCTGGGAGGCGCCATAACGGCCGATACCCCGTCCGGTCATGCCGGAGAATTGCGCCTCCAGCACCTTTGGAACAATCGGCACGAGGATCGAGCCGCCGCCGCCGCCGCCCGCAACCTCGTTATTGTGGTTGGTCATGCCAGTTCCGAAAGGAAAGATCACCCTGTCATGAAAGTCGCGGAAAATGCCGAAGACTTCCATATGAATGGTGCGGTCGGCGATGGTCGGGTCCCAGGCGGCCTTGCCGATGATATCCGGCATATGATTGAGGGATAGCGCGTTGGAGGTGTTGAACAGCGAACCGCCAACTATGCTGGTCTGGGGGAACGTGGCGCCGGCGGCTCCGACTGTGCTGATGATGGCTCCGGTGTCGATCAGCGTAGGGGTGGTCCCGCCAAAAGTCGTCTGCGTATTTTCGGCCGAGAGGGCGAACCACAAGGTTTGACCGAAGTCCTTGGTGACCCTGATCTGCGGCTGACGTGCCCAGACAAAGCCCGGGAGGTATTGATCGTCGATGACCAGAGGCGTCATTTCCGTCCGCGGCACGATGCCCTTGGAGGTCATGGTGGCCAAGGTCCAAGCCTGACCGGCGAGGAGATGGGCGCCAAAGTCGTCTTGATCCGCGGTCGCGTAGAGTTGGCGGACGCGCAGATTAAACGAATCGCTCTCGTTGGAATTGCCGGTCTGCGCGTCGCCGAGGAAATCAGTCTCGACATAACCGCCTAAATGCGTCGCGGGGTCCACGTCGCCCAGGATGAGAGCCCCAAGGCGGCTTCGCCGGGCGGAAAAGCGGAATTCGGCCGTATGGCTACTGGGAACATTGGCGAACGGAATGTTTCCAAAGGGCGTCGCGATATCGGCGCCGATGAAGTGGTCGCGGGTCACGCTTGCGAGCTCAATGAAACCTCCGGGCGTGATGGATATCCCGTTAAGGTAAAGACTGGATGAGCCAATATAAGAATACCCCTTGGTTTGCGCCAGCCTTTCGGCGAGGGCACTGCCAACTGGGGGCGGAAGGCCGATCCCGACTGGATAGGTATAGGCATAGGGGCCGGGTCCTGGCGGCGGGCCACGCTGCGCCGCGGCGTGCTGGATCTGCGCCTGGGTCTCCTTTTCCTTGCGGCCTTGCTCGGCGACGCGTTGCTCAAGCTGCTTTAGCCGCTCCTTGAGCAAGCGGATTTCGGTCGCCGTGTCGTCGGCGCGTGCCGCGCCGGCCTGGAAGCTCATGTGAGCCCCTAATGCCACTGCGGCGATGGCCGATTTATGGAGTCGCTTGCCGCCACGTTTATTGCCGCTGATTTTCATCACCCTCTCCCTGCGAACCTGCTGTGGATGGGGGTGTTGGTAGCAAGCGCGGATAACGCTTAGGCGACACGGATATGACGGTCCGATGAATGCGATTGGTCCAAAAGCTGATCAACTTATTGAAAAGACAAGCACTTTTTCAGATTCATGGGCGTCGGCGATTGGGCCAAGCCGAGCAGATTGTGGCAAGGGGTGGCAAATTTGTCACGCCGATTTCTGCCCCGCTTACCGGTTGTGGTCAGCGATGTCTGGGCGAAACCTCCGAACAAGGTGATTCAGTGAAACTGGAGAACCGGCGGAGAGCGCGGATCTTATCGTCCCGAAACTGTTCGATGGTTCTGGTTGGCGAGGGTGAAACCGGAGCTATGCGGGAAAGTTGGTGACAGGCTCGAAGCGAGAAAGCGGCATATCATGGGGGTGTTAGAGCCCCCCTTCTCCATTGAGGGAGCGATATGCCGTATCCAATGACAACGTCGTCAATCGATGCGGAGGTTTCCGAGTTTCTCGCCAGCACCGCCGATCTGCCTCGAGAAGGATCGAGAGGCGTTGCTTGTCTTCTACGACTTGCCCGCCGAGCATTGCAAGC
>QHBR01000302.1 GCA_003244015.1 Hyphomicrobiales bacterium
GATGATAAGACCGATCGCCGCCGCCATTCCGCCCAAGGTCATGATGTTGAAGCTCATGCTCATGACCGAGAGCAGGACGATGGTCGCCAACAAGGCCGCCGGCACGACCAGCATGGCAATGAACATCATCTTAAAGCTGCGCAGAAACACCAACAGGACGAGAGCGGCCAGCACGGTGCCAATGATAATGGCGTCGCGTACGCTTGCAGCGGACGCGGTCACGAGCTCGCTCTGGTCGTACCAGTTCGCCACCTGTACGCCAGCGGGCAGTTTCGAGTGAAATCCTTGCAGCCGCGATCTGACCTCGCCTGCGATCTGCACGCTGTTGCCGCCCGGCTGCTCATAGATGTTGAACAGGATGGCGTCCTTGCCGCCGGCCGTGACCCGTGTCCATTGTGGTGCGGTCGAGAGTTCCACCGTCGCGACATCGCCGACGGTCGTCACGCCGTCCGGCCCGGTGCGAACGGCGATGTGGGAAAGATCGTCGATGCCGCGCAGCGTGTCGTCCGAGATCACGAGATAAAGCTTGTAACGATCCTCCACGCGCCCAATCGCTTGCAGCACATTGCTCGCGCCGACCGCCTTGGCGACGTCGTCGACGGTGACGCCGGCGGCCTTGAGCTTGCCGGGATCGACCAGCACGTGGTATTCTTGATCGCTGCCCCCCTGCACCCCGACGCTCGCAACGCCCGGAATGCTGGTCAGCAACGGGCGCACCTGAAACAGCGCGATGTCACGGATTTCGGGGAGCGGAATGGTGCTCGACGTCATACTGTAGCTGATGACCGGGAACACGGTCGGAGACATGCGCCGTGTTTGCATCGAGGTGCCCGGCGGGAGTTGCGGCAGGACCTGGCCGACCTCCGCGTTAACTTGCAGCATGGCCGAGACCATGTCAGTGCCCCAGTCGAAAAAGATCGACACTTCGGCGGTGCCGCGGCTAGTGGTGGTGCGCACATTGGTCACGCTCGGCACCTTGTGCACGGCCTGCTCAATGGGCACCGTCACCTGCAGCACCATTTGCTCGGCTGGACGATCGCCCGCATCGATGCTCAGACGCACGTACGGAAAGCTCACGTTGGGAAACAGCGTGACCGGCAAAGAGAATGCCGCCGCGATGCCTGCAACAATCGGGAGCAGCAGCAGAAACAGTAGCGATCGGCGATGCGTGTCGATCCAGGCGGTAAGCATGCAACACCTAGGGATTCGTCGCCGACGATGCCTCGCGCACCGCCATGCCGTCGCGCAGCTCGTAATTCCCCGATGCCACGACCTTGAGTGAGGGATCGAACGCGGTCGAGACTTCGGTCAGCTGGTCTGTTTCAATGCCGGTTTTCACATCGACGCGCTTGGCGAGCCCGTTCGCGACCTGAAATATGTAACTGCCCTTGTCGTCGCGCAGCACGGCGTTGCGCGGCACTACCCATCCGTCATGCCGGGACAAGATGATGACCACCGAAACCGATGTTCCAGGAACCAGCTTGGCCATCTGAGTCACATCAATCCAGGCGTCAATCAGCTTGCTTGTCGCATTGATGGTCCCGCTGATCTGGCGCACGGTTCCTTGGAGCGGCAGCGACCGGGACGATAAAATGGGCGTGATCTGCGCCGTCATTCCGGGCTCGATGCGTCCAGCATCTTCCAGCTTCAAACCGGCGGCAATGCGCAGACCCTGATCCGACCGGGCGAGCTTCATGATCGTCGTGTTGGCCTGGAGCCGAGCGCCCGGCGCGGCCATGATCTGCGCGACATAGCCATTGAACGGCGCGGTCTCGACCTTAATGCGCTGGTCGTTGCCGAGTTTGCGCTCGGTCGCAAGCGCGGCAGTTGCGTCCGTGGCCGCTTTCTGGGCGGCCGCGACCTGAGCATTGGTGGCGATGCGCTGCGCCAGCAAGTTCTCTTGCCGGGCCAAGTCGTGTTTGGCAAACTCGAGCGCAGCGAGCGCGTTCTCATAGCTCTGAAGCGTCGCCGGGTCGGCAGTGATCGTGACCAGCGGCTCGCCGGTGTGCACCTTCTGGCCCGCGCGAACATCGAGGCTGGTGATCTGGCCGGCGTGCGGAAAGCTGATGTCGGCCATCGACTCCTCGCTCGTCGCCACTGTCCCGTAAGCTGTCACGGTTTCGCTGAGCTCCTGCTGCCGCAGCGCAACTGTTTCGACCTGCACCGAAGGCGTGTCATCCGCGCCGAAAGCGCCGCAACCGACTACGGAAACGACGATAAAGGCGGTAAGGCACACGACGAAAATTTGATTCAAGGCATCCTCGTTAGGTCGAGGCGCCGATTCAGCAACCTGCTACCGATGAGCGTTTGCAAGCCGACGCGCTGCTGCAAGATGCTCTGCTCCAGCTTGGCCGTCGTGATTTCCTTGGCCAATAGTGATGTTCGAAGATCGACAAACGTACGTTCATCGAGGTTCCCAGCCCGGAATGCAGGCTCGGCAGTGGCGACCGCATCGCGCAGTCGCCGGACGCTCTCACCGCTCGACCGGTATTGATCCTCGGCGAGCCGCAACTCGCTGATCAGCCGCTTGGCCCCGCCATAGGCAGCGTCCAGGCGGGCCTGGTACTCCTCCCACAGCTGTTCGCGGGTGGCGCGCTCGATCGCAATGTTGCCCTGGTTGCGGTCGAAGATCGGCAGGCTGATGGTGACGGCCACCGACTGCGCTCTGACATCGGTGTTGTCGCGCGAGAAGTTCGATCCGACGTTCAGCTTGGGAAACTGCTCGATTACCGCCCGCCGAACCTTTTCGTCCTGCGCCTGGTATCCGGTTTGCAGCGCGAGGAGGTCCGGGCGGCGCGCGGCGAGGTCCATCAGCAAAGGTTCGAGCCTTCCCGCATCAAGAGCCGGCAAGCGCACGCCCCCGGCCAGCCGCAACGTGGCCTCCGGCGTCAGCCCGAGCAGGGCGTTGAGGTCGTGCTTGTTCTTGAGGATGAGCTGATCGGTGTCATTGAGCTGGGTCTCAGCCGAATTCAGCGCAACGAGATCGCTGGTGACGGTCGGCAGCACCTCGTTTCCGGCCTGCATAGACTGAGAGGACCGCTGATATCTGTCCGTGAACAGTTGAAAATTCTCCTTGATCAGCCGGCGCTGCTTGGCGAGAGAGATTGCGTCGATGAACAGCAACCGCGCGCGGCTCACGATTTGCCATTCCTGCCAGGCAACGTCGAGCTCCACGCTTACCTCGCTGGCGCGCGCCGCCGCCTTGCGAGTCGATAACGTCAGCAGCGGCACGACATCCTGCGACAGACCCGCCAAGAGGGGACTGATGATTCCTGGCCCGCCAAGCAGAGATCCGTATTCGAAGCTGAACTGGGGGTTAGGCAGAATTCCGGCGGCAAAAACCTGGGCCTGCGCCACCCCGATCTTGCTCCTGGTGGCCCGGAGGTCCGGATTATTGGCGACCGCGATCATGGCGACCTCGTCCGTATCAAGCGGCCGGCGCGGATCGAAGCGATGGGTTCCGACCTCTGGCAGCGGAAACTGATCCGCGTTTACGACCAAGTGGCGCACGTCGGACGAGAGATCCGGCTTATCGCTGAGCGGTTCAGGCGCGTAGGTTGCACACGACGTCACCAAAGCGCCGAGAACAAGCGGAATGAGCAAACCGACGCGAGGGCGCATGACGCACTACTTTAAATGAGTCCGATGCACGATCTTGGCTAACGGGCCGGTTGTATTTCAGGCGCCACCCAAAAACGAACGTAATATGAGAGACAAATCCAATCGAAGTGACAAAAAAGCCACATATTGCGGAAGGGATATTGAGACCCTTACAGCGCCTACGCCATTCGAGGCGAACATTATGCGGCGTCGGATTAGATCGCGGAGTTCAGACCCAAGCCCTGAACAAAGCTAGTTCCAAAACTCGATAAACGGAGGCGCGGCCAATTTTAAGACGCCGGGCAATTTCACTAGCTCCGATTCCTCCGTTGAATAAATCACGCACGGTCGATGGATCAATCGTCGGTTTGCGCCCTTTGTAGATATCGCCCTTGGATTTTGCCCGCTCGATTCCGTCACGCTGACGGGCCTTGATGAAGCCAAGCTCCATTTCCGCCACCATGCCCAGCACGGTCAGCACCATTTTCCCCATGGGTCCATCGGTCGAAATGGCTGGCTCGAGAATACGTAAGAATGCGCCTTTCTGGTCGAGCTCATGGACGAGATTAAGCCCGCATTCCCCAGATAGCGT
>QHBR01000362.1 GCA_003244015.1 Hyphomicrobiales bacterium
CTCGAAACATTTGGGTACGATTGTGCGGGATGAGCTCATACATCCGGCGGCGTTACATGAGTGGGATTGCGCGGAAATCGCAACCAAAGGGACGCTCTAAAACATTGTGGCGCAATAGCCACATATGTGGCTAATTTTTGGCGCGCCGATTTTGATGCCATTGATCATGGTAAACCATAGCTGCGGCGGGTTTGGCGCATACCCAGCAATTTTTTTACCAAACAGTTTCGCCATTCCGGTCGCGCCTTCGCCCAGCCCGCATAGTGTCGCAAAAATAACCGCCGGTCAGACCCCGGCGACCCGCTCGCTGGCCGCGCCGCCCCGCATCTCGCCTTGGCCGCTATCCGATATTGGCTAAGCTTCCGGTACTCCGCGGCGGGCGCAGACTAGGGGCAGCGCTGCGCGACGCGATGGGGGCGAAACCATTTCCAGCAACGGCAAGCGCGGCACCAAAGAGGCCGAGGCTTTGGCCTCCGCGCTCAACCATTCGGCCGAGCGCGTGCAGACCCTTTGGTTCAGGTCTCTTACCTTCATGGTCTATCTCGAGATTGCGACGAGAACGACTACGCATCGCATGTTGTTCTTGGAAGTGCCGCTCAATCTGCCGGTACTCAATATAAAGTTGCCGCTTCTAGTCTTCTCACGCCGGTCATTTTCGTCGTGTTCCATTTCTATATGCTGCTCAACCTCGACTGCTCGCCCGCACGGCGAAGAGTTTTGAGAATGCGTTGGCACACGCCTTTCCAGAGGATGGTGCGCCGCGCGAAGCTTTTCGCATGCGCATCGAAAACGCGTTGTTCGTGCAATTGCTGGTCGGCGGCAGGCTGGAGCGCGAGGGGATCGCCGGCATCATTGTCGAGACCTTCGATCCGGCTACGACCGCTGCCGCGGCCTTCGAGGAGGCGGCGGACACAAGCGACCGAAACAAGGGTCCGTGGATCGTCTAGGCCTATTTTGGCAAGCCGCCCGGCGAAGCAAATGTTTCAGCACCCGTCGCCGCTGCTTCGGGCGCCGCTTGCGCGAAGGCAGACAGCGCGCGGGCCGCCGCGTCGGCCGCGGCGATGCGTGGATAGGGTGCCAAATCGAGGCCGGCGCGCCGCGCGTTATAGACCTGGGGCACAAGGCAAATGTCGGCCAGGGTAATCTGGTCTCCGGCGGCGTGCCGCCCGGCGATGGCGGCGAGGCGCGCTTCGATCGCGCAAAACCCGGTCCCGATCCAGTGCCGGTTCCACGCCGCGCGGGCGCCGGCGCCGGCGCCGTAATCCGCGGCGAGTTTTTCAAGGACCCGCAAATTACCGAGCGGATGGATGTCGCAGGCGATCGTATAGGCGATCTCGCGGCAAATCGCTTTCTGCCTGGGCTCATTCGGCAACAAGGGCGGGTTAGGATAAATTTCATCGAGATAATCGATGATGGCGAGCGACTGAGCGAGCGTGAACCCGTCCGCATCGCGCCATACCGGAACGAGACCCGCGGGGTTTCGCGCGCGATGTTCGTCGCTCGTCTGCTCACCCAATTGCAGCTGCACGGAGACTTGCCTTGCGGTAATCCGCTTGAGGTTTAGGGCGATCCGCACCCGGTAGGCGGCGCTCGATCGCCAATAGCCGAAGAGGCAAGGCTCAGGCAGGGGGTCTTGCATAAGGTTCGACCGTCTGTTCGATGGCGCCGAAGATGGACTGGCCGCCCGGATTCTTCATCTCGATGCGCACCGTATCGCCGAAGCGCATAAATGGCGTCTTCGCGGCGCCGTCGCGAATGGTCTCGACCATCCGCGCCTCGGCAAGGCATGAGTAGCCAACTCCGCCTTCAGCGATGGGGCGGCCGGGACCGCCGTCCGCGCCTTTGTTGGAAACGGTGCCAGAGCCGACGACGGTGCCCGCACTCAGCGGCCTTGTCCTGGCCGCGTGCGCGATCAAGGCCGGGAAATCGAAGTTCATGCCGGTGCCGGCATCCGCCCGCCCGAACGGCTTGCCGTTGAGGCTAAGGAGCAATGGCAGTTGCAAGCGTCCGCCATCCCAAGGAACGCCGAGTTCGCTTGGGGTGACCGCGACCGGCGAGAAGGTCGAGGACGGCTTCGACTGGAAGAAGCCAAAACCCTTGCCGAGTTCCGCCGGGATAAGGTTGCGCAGGGAGATATCGTTAGCAAGGACGACGAGGGCGATCGCCGCCGCGGCCCCGGCGCGATCCGCGCCCATCGCGACATCGTTGACGACAACCGCGACTTCCCCCTCGAAATCGATACCGAAACCTTCATCCGCCATTCTGATCGGCTCCCGGGGAGCAAGAAAAGCGTCCGATCCGCCCTGATAGAGCAAGGGATCGGTCCAAAGGTCCAACGGCATCGCGGCCCCGCGCGCCTTGCGCACGAGCTCCACGTGATTCAAATAGGCGGAGCCGTCGATCCATTGGAACGCGCGCGGCAGCGGCGAGAGCGCGTCGTGCTCGCGGAACCGCTTGCGGGGCACCGAGCCGGTTTCAAGCGCCGTCGCGAGCGCCTCGAGTTTTGGCGAGAGCCGCGTCCAATCGTCGAGCGCGTCTTGCAAGGTGTTGGCAATGCCCCGCGCGTCCGTGGCATGGGCGAGATCGCGCGATACCACGACGAGCCGCCCATCGCGGCTGCCGTTGGCGAGTGTCGCAAGCTTCACGCGGCTCCCTCACGGCGTTGGTCATTCGCGGCGGTTTGGATCGAAGTGTTTTTCCAAACCCCGCCAGCAATCGGCGTAATCGCTTTGCAATGTGGGCAGCTTGGCTGCATATTCCGTCACCTGTTGCGGATAGCGCGTCTCAAACATGAAGGCGAGGGTATTTTCGAGTTTTTGCGGTTTCAATTCGCCGGAACTCGCTCTGTCGAAAGCTTGCCTGTCAGGCCCATGCGGCAGCATGCTATTGTGGAGCGAAATCCCGCCCGGCGCAAAGCCTTTCGCCTTGGCGTCGTACTGGCCAAGGATCAGCCCCATGAACTCGCTCATGATGTTCATGTGATACCATGGAGGCCTGAACGAATGTTCGGCGACCTGCCAGCGCTCCGGAAAGATCACGAAATCGACGTTCGCGGTGCCGGCCTCGCCGGATGGCGCGGTGAGCACCGTGAAGATGGAAGGGTCCGGGTGATCGAACAGAATGGCGCCGACCGGCGCGAAGGTGCGAAGATCATATTTGTAAGGCGCGTAATTGCCGTGCCAGGCGACGACGTCGAGCGGCGAATGGCCGATTTCGGCCACATGGAATCCGCCGCACCATTTTAACGCGAGACGGCAGGGCGTTTCCTTATCGTCAAAGCTTGCGACCGGGGTCTTGAAGTCGCGCGGGTTGGCGAGGCAATTGGCGCCGATCGGCCCGCGCGCGGGCAGGGCGAACCTCGCGCCGTAATTCTCGCAGACGTAGCCTCGCGCGGGACCGCCTTTAAGCCCCGCCTTAAACTTCATCCCGCGCGGAATGACGGCGATATCGCCTGGTCCGGCGGCGAGGCGGCCGAGCTCGGTTGCGATCTCTAGCGCACCGGTTTGCGGAACGATCAGCAATTCGCCGTCGGCATTCATAAAATAATCGTCTTCCATGTCTTGGGTCACATGGAAGACATGCGCCGCCATGCCGGTATGGGTGTGGACGTCGCCCGCGCTCGTCATGGTGCGCATGCCGGTCACGAAGGTCAACGGTTCATCGGGGATCGGCAAAGGATCCCAGCGCAATTGACCGAGAGGCAAGCCGTGCGCGACGATATGCGGCGCGGTTTTCCAGAAGGGAACATCGATGCGGGTGAAGCGGCCCACATGCTTGACGGAGGGACGCATGCGGTAGAGCCAGGAGCGCGCATTGGCGCCGCGCGGCGCCGTAAACGGTGTGCCCGACAATTGCTCGGCGTAAAGCCCATAGGGGCAGCGCTGCGGCGAGTTCTGCCCTTGCGGCAAGGCGCCCGGCAGCGCCTCGGTCTCGAAATCGTTGCCGAAGCCGGACATGTAACCATGTGTCATGGGGGAGACCATCGTGACGCGTCGCCCGACCGCCGCCTTGGCACACATCGAGCGCCACGGAGGCGCACGCAAGAGGGCAAGAGCATTGCGAGATTGAGGCTCCCGCCATCTTCGTCCACGAGAACAAATAGGCGGCGGCCAGCCGGATCGCAACAACGATTCCGTTGTTGCAGTACGGCGAACCCATGAAATCCGCGTGAAGTATTGTTGTTCCTCGTACTAAATTTCTGGTAGAGTTTGGCGTGAATGCTGCCATAGGCTCTTCGTTGCAAACAAGTGCGTTCCGTCCTATCATTTATTAGAAGTTCGCTTCCACCGTGCCGCCACGCGCTATAAGTGTCCGTCCGGAGAGAT
>QHBR01000080.1 GCA_003244015.1 Hyphomicrobiales bacterium
AAGTTAGAGTCGATCCACTAGAGGGTGGTGGGCGTATTAATGTTGCGTAAAGGTAAAGATCAAATTGGAATTTCCAGATTGAGGCAGGGACTCTGATGTTGAACGGTACACCGACGATGCGATGGACTTCGGCTCTATACACTATCCTCGCTGCTGTATCAATACTTGTAATGGCGTTAATACTTGTAATGGGGTTTGCGCTACCTAACGCTCAGACGGCCGTGACCCCTGTGCCGCCGGTCGCCAACCCTTGCTTGCGCCCGGCTGCCGGCAGTGTGGCGCACGATCCGCCCGCACTTTTCAGCTCCAATGGGGTGCTGAACGTCCGCTTCTCGTACCAGCACGTGATTGATCCCGACGCTAGGGAATTATTCTGCTTCATGATGCCGGATGGTCTGCAGAACCCGACGCTGCATGTGAATCCCGGCGACCAACTGAACATCACCGTTACCAATAACACGCCCGCAGGAACAGCAGGAATGATGATCAATCCACCGAATTGCGGGAATAAGACGATGAAGAGCTCTTCCGACTTTCCCTCGAACGGCCACCTCGACTTTACTGGTACCACCCTCACGTTCACGGCATTACCGAGCCCACGCTACAGGGCGGCGCCTCCGGGGCGCTCGTTGTGGACGGCATCAACAATGTGAAGCCAAACGTCATCGGCAAGCGTCGTCGCATCTTGTTGGTGCGGGATCAGAGTGTGCCGGGAAAGCCATCGCCAAACGGCAATATCCCTTCGTGGGACGTCACCCTGAACTATGTCCCAATTACCTCGCCCACCGATCCGAACTCCAACAACTTCGTTCCGGCCATACTTGAAATGGCGCCTGGAGAGAAGCAGTTCTGGCGCGTTTCTAATTCCAGTTCCGACACCATCCTGGACCTCCAGTACGTGTTCGACGGAGTGCCGCAAAAGATTCGCGTAGTTGCCATTGACGGCGTCGCAGTTAACTCCCAGGACGGCACCCAGCCCACCCCCACGATTCCGGTGACTCACTTTAGGCGTCCGCCGGCTGCGCGCGTGGAGTTCATTGTGCCGGCGCCGCCAACTTCGGTACGGCTCGCTCAACTCGTCACGCTCGGTATCAACACCGGTTCATTTGGCGGCAATGATCCGCAGCGGCCCCTGGCGACGATCAAGCTGGTGAGTCCTGCCAATAATCGGGACGGCGCCGCCAAGGACAATACCGGGGCGTTTGCGGCAATGGACGCCAGGCGGCCGCGTTTCGCGGGCCTCGGATCGGCGCCCATTGCCATACGGCGCACGGTGTTCTTCGACCAAAGTCACCAGTCAAGGTTTTTCATGGCGGTGAAAGGGAAGCCGGAACACACGTTCGATCCCAACGCTCCCCCCGACATCGTGGCGACCCAAGGCACGGTCGAAGAATGGACCGTCCAAAACCGCACGCCCGAAAACCACGAATTCCACTTCCATCAGCTTCATTTTCTCGTGGAATCGCAGAATAATTTTGAGCTGAATGGGTCCGAACAGGCGCCGGCTATCACCGGCCAGTATCTCGACACGATCGAGGTTCCGTTCTGGGACACAAATCCCGACCACCCATACCCCAGCGTCACGCTCCGTATCGATTTCCGTGGAAGCGACATTGGCGACTTCGTCTTCCACTGTCACATCCTCTTCCACGAGGATCGGGGCATGATGAACATTATCCGAGTTCAATCTCCGTAATTCCTCGGTTTCTCGCGCCTCCATTTTGGGCGGTGGTTTTGGCCGGGATTTGGCGCCGCCGGGAAAGTTTGACAGCGGAGTGTCTAGCTGATTCAAGCTGTGATTGGATCGTGAGACGCTGAATTCGCTCAGCTTCCTCGCACCACGATTTTGTGAAGGCATGCGAAAAGTCCGCCGCTTGACCCCGCGCCGCGCATGGCCTAGCTCCAAGCCATGGACCCGGTCACGACGGCGTTTTGGCTCCCGCTTCTCGAGATTATCTGGATCGATATTCTTCTCTCGGGCGACAACGCGGTGGTCATTGCGCTGGCCTGCCGCTCGCTGCCCGAGGGACAACGGACGCTGGGCATCGTCCTCGGCTCCGGCGCGGCGGTCGCATTGCGCGTCGTCTTCACCGTTTTTATTGTTGAATTGCTGGGCCTGCCTTTCGTGAAGATCGTGGGCGGCGTTCTCCTTTTGTGGATCGGGGTCAGGCTCGCCGGCGCGGAAGAGCGTCAAAAAAAGGTCAATCCGGCCAGCACGCTGTGGTCCGCCGTCCGTATCGTCGCCGTGGCGGACGTGGTGATGTCGCTCGACAATATGCTAGCGGTCGCCGCCACGGCGAAGGGATCGAAACTATTAATCCTTCTCGGTCTCGCCTTGTCGATCCCGCTCATCTTCGTCGGTTCCAGGCTCGTGCTCGCGCTGTTAACCCGTTTTCCGATCCTCGTTTGGGCCGGCGCTGGGTTGCTGGGCTGGATCGCTGGAAACCTCATCGGCGCCGATCCCGATCTTACCGCGTCGCTGCGCGTGCGCTGGCCCCGCTTCGACACCTGGGACGGACCGGCGGGAGCCGTTTTTGTGCCGGCCGTCGCGTGGCTGCGCCGCCCGGCATAACGCGCCAATGCAGCAAGCGTAGAGCCAAGTGTGAGAATCGGCGGGTAGACCGAGAGGAGATGGCGCGAACTCCGGCGTGACCAGGCACGGCATGCACGCATTTCACTGCTCTCCCCTGCCCGCGACCTTGGCTTCCGCAAACGTCGCCATGCCGGTGTGGCAGGCCACCGCCGCCTTGATAATTCCGAATGCCAAGGCGGCGCCGGTGCCTTCGCCGAGCCTGAGTTCAAGCTCGAGCAGCGGCTTCTTGCCAAGCCGCCGCAGCACATCGCCATGCCCGCCTTCGGCCGAAACATGGGCCGCCATGCAATGGTCGAGCGCACGGGGATCGAGCGCATGAAGAATGGCGGCGGCGGAACAAACCACATAACCATCGAGGATAACAGGAATGCGCTCCATGCGCGCCGCGACGATCGCGCCGGCGATCGCCGCGATCTCGCGCCCGCCGAGGCGGTGCATCACCTCAAGTGGATCGGCGAGATGCTCCTTGTGCCGCGCGACCGCCGCCTCCACCGCAGCAATTTTCCGCGCTAAGCCGCGATCGTCAATTCCCGTGCCGCGCCCAACCCAATCGGCCGCCGCGCCGCCGTAGAGTCCATGATAAATGGCGGCCGCGACCGTTGTATTGCCGATGCCCATTTCGCCGAGACACAAAAGATCGATACCGCCGGCGATGGCTTCCATCCCGAAAGCGAAAGTAGCGGCGGCCTCCTTTTTCTCCAGGGCCGGCGCCCTGGTAATGTCCTGCGCCGGAATGTCGAGCGCCAAATCGAAAACCTTCAGGCCGAGCCCATGGGCCGCGCAGATCTGGTTGATCGCGGCGCCTCCGGCGCGAAAATTGTCCACCATGGCGCGCGTGACTGAGGCCGGATAGGCCGACACGCCTTTTTCCACGACGCCATGATTGCCCGCGAACACCGCGACGAGAGGCCGGTCGATTGACGGCTTAGCCTTCCCCTGCCAAGCGGCCAGGAACCCAGCGATTTCCTCGAGCCGCCCGAGCGACCCCAGCGGTTTGGTCAACTCCGCCTGGCGCGCGCGGACCGCCTGCCGGGACGCCTCCGAGGCCTCGGGTATGGAGGCAATGAGATCGCGGATCGAGTCAAACGGGTGTTTTGAGGCGGACATCGCGACCTGAGGGTGCACCAAAGGGTTTCTTCTAATCCAGCGCGGCAACAGCCGGAAGTGGCATGCACCAACACGTCTCGCTTTTTGCGGCATTTGCGATATTGCAATGCAAGGCGGGCGCCGCGCCGCGTCTACCACTATAGCGGAATAAATAGCGAGCCGGCAGCCTCTATCGGGGCTGGGTCTGTTGGCGAGTGCAACCCACACACTGGCGAACCGAGATCCCGTCCCCTGGTTCGCGCCTCCGCGATCGAACGAATCCCGCGGCGCAGGGCTCTCGACAAAACCCGCGCGATCAAGGATGAGAAGCGATGCGCCCTGGCTCGCCGCTTCTTTCCGATTTTTGCTTTTGTCTTAGGTTTTTCACGCGGCTGCCGTTTGCCTCCGCGGTATCCAAGAGCAACGCACAGTCGCTTGCCGATTTCCCCCGCGCGGTCCGCATGCTGCCGGTGGCGGGCGGCCTCGTGGGAGCTATCGCGGCCTTCGTCATGGGGGTGGCCTTTGGGCTCGGATTCCCCCCGCCACTCGCGGCGCCGCTCGCGATTTGTTCCTTGGTTTTGCTCGGCGGGGCGATGCACGAAGACGGGCTTGCCGATTGCGCCGACGGGTTCTCCGGCGGCACGACCCGCGAACGCAAGCTCGAAATCATGCAAGACAGCAGGATAGGCACGTTTGGCGCCGTGGCACTCGTGCTGAGCCTGTACTTGCGGGCGGCGAGCCTTGCGCTTATCGTGGACGAAAGCCAGGGCCTCGCCGGTGCCGTGCTCATCGGAGCGGCGGCTTTGTCGCGCACCGCTTCGCTTATGCCCTTGGCCCTCCTTCCGCCCGCAAGGGAAAACGGAACTGGTTTTGCCGCGGGCAAGCCGGAACGAGCGGCGCTCAAGGTCGCTGCCTGCTTCGCCGTTGTTTTTGCCCTCGCACCGGTTGTGGCGGGCGCCTATCTAGCCCGCTCGCTTGCGGGCATTGCCGCGGCGACAGGCGCGGCCTACGCCATTGTGCTGCTCGCTCGAAAACAAATCGGCGGCCAGACCGGGGATGTCGCGGGCGCCGCGCAGCAATTTAGCGAAATCGCATATTATCTTGCGTTCGCGGCGCGGCTTTGAAGAGAGCTTCGCGTAAACAATCCGGGCGAAACCCCAACGGGCTTGACCGGAAGCTAACCGGCTAAACCCCGGCGAGATATTGCGTCGGATCGACCGGCTTTGTGCCCTTGCGCAATTCGAAATGAAGTTGCGGCGATGCGACATTGCCGCTCTGCCCGGATTTCGCGATCGTCTGGCCGCGCTTGACCGTCTCGCCGCGCTTGACTTCGATGTCGCCATTATTCGCATAGGCGGAAACAAAGCCATTGGGATGCCGGATTAAAATCAAATTGCCGTAACCCTTCAACTCGTTCCCGGCGTAGGCGACGACGCCGCTCTCCGCCGCTTTCACGGAGGTTCCTTCCGGAACCGCGATATTGATCCCGTCGTTGCCGCCCGGTTTGAACCCTTGGATAATGCGTCCTCGCGCGGGCCAGCGGAATTCCGGGTTGGCGGTTTCGGAGGCCATGGCGGTTTTTTTCGGCTCGGCGGCCGGGGCCGACGCCGGATCGCGCGTCGATGCCTTGGTTTCGCCAGGCATCTTGGCCTGCGCCGTTTCCTGCTTTGCCGCGGCGGCGGTTGGCTTCCGCGCGGCGGCAGCCTTGGTTGCGGCCGTGCGCGTCTCGCCGTATTTCAAGGTTTCAGCCTGGCTGGCCAATGTGCGAGGGCGCGCGCCCGCCACCTTCGCCGGAGCCGCTGGTTTTCCCGGCGCGGAATGAGCGGCCACGCGAGCACCGCTCGAAGCGGCCAAGGCCGCGTTATACACCGGGATAACAATGCGGGTTCCGGGCACGATCTGCGACGCCGAGGCAAAACCATTTGCCCGGACGAGCGCATCGAGCGGCACGCCGTAACGGTTCGAGAGGATTTGGGCATTCTCGCCTTGAGCGACGACAATCGGCGATCCGCCTTGCGCCGACCAGCCCGCCGCGCCTTGCGTACCTCGCGGCGGCGCGGGATTGGCGCTTGCCGTTGGCGCGCCAAGCGGTCGCGACTGCACCGGAGAAACCGCCGCCGGCGCCTCGCTTGCGACGTTCGCCGAACTCTGGAAAGGATTGGACCAAGGATCGCTCAGACGCTCGGAATTTGAGCAACCGGCAAGCAAGCCGGCTGCGGCTCCCGTCAAGGCGAGACGAACCGCGAAACGTGCGCGGGAAACACAGACAAAACCACTCATGACGCAACCCCACCGGCGCAATGCCTTTCCACGCCATTACGTGCGGATTAAGTTAAGGGACGGTTTAAGGATGAACGAATAGTCTCGAAAAAGCGGACAAAATTATATTTCTTCGCAATGAGTCCTGGTCCCTTCAAAGCGCCAATGCTTCGCCTGGCAAAAGCGCCTGCAGCCGGGACGGGCAAACCGGGGTCTCGTCGATTCCTCCGGCGCCGTTGCGCGCGATCCGCGCGATGTGCTGGCGCGACATGGTCTTGGGATCGGGCCGCGCCGCGACGAGCAGCCCATCCTCGCCAAGCGCCGGGATGAAATTTTCAGGAACCTCGGCAAGCAAACCCTGGACAATAATCCTGTCGAAGGGACCTATCTTCGGCAAGATCGCCAGGCCATCGCCAAAGATGACCCCGGCGTTGGCGATGGCGAGCCGCGCGAGCCGCGCCTCGGCCTCGATCGCGAGGCTCTTAAACCGTTCGATGGAGAGCACTTCCCGGCGCTAGCCTGGCCAGCAGTGCTGTCGCATAGCCCGATCCGGTTCCGATTTCGAGCACGCGATGCCGAGGCAACGGTGCCAGTGCCTCGATCATCTTGGCGGTGAGCCAGGGCTCCGGAAGGGTCTGGCCGCAACGCAGCGGCAGCGCGATTGCCCGGCGCGCCAGATCGGCAAAACAGTACGGCACGAAAATCTCGCGCGGGACAATTTCGAGCGCGCGCAAAAGGTTGAGATCCTGGATGCCGCGCGCACGCAGATCCATGAGAAACGCCGCCTTGTTTTGCGCCTCGATCGCTTGCTCCTCCAATCCGGGCGGCGGCTCTTCGAGGGACATCGCCGGATCGGCCTCGATTAGCGCAATACAAGCGCAAGGCGCGCGAGCGCCGGTTCGTCGGTCAAATCGAGTTTGAGCGGCGTCACCGAGATGTTGTTGCCGGCCAAGGCTTCGAGGTCTGTGCCGTGTCCCGGGGTCGAATTGCCGCGCGCGAACGAGATCCAGTAATAAGGAATGCCGCGCCCGTCCGCCCGCTCGTCGATCATTGCCGTTTGCGCGTCGCGCTGGCCCTGGACACTGACCGCTACCCCTTTGACCGCCTCCGGCGGACAAGCCGGAAAGTTTACATTGATCGCGATGCCTGGCGGAATGCCTTCGGCGAGGATTTGGCCGATGAGGCCCGGCGCATGGGTTTCGGCGCAGTCCCAAAAACTTTCTTCGCGCCCGATCGGGCCATAGGCTTGGGAAAGAGCAATCGCGGGCAGGCCGAGGCTCGCCGCTTCCAACGCGCCCGCGACCGTACCGGAATAGATCACGTCATCGGCGACATTCTGGCCGTTATTTACGCCGCAAAGGACGAGATCGGGCCTTGCGCCTTCGAGTAGCCTACACACTCCCAGAATGACGCAATCGGTGGGCGTGCCCTTTACCGCGAAATGCCGTTCCGAGATTTTGCGCAGCCGCAGGGGATCGTTGAGCGTCAGCGAATGGGCGACGCCGGACTGGTCATACTCGGGCGCGACGACAAAAATATCGTCCGACAAGGTCTTGGCGATGCGCTCGAGTAGGGCGAGGCCCGGCGCGTAAATGCCGTCGTCGTTGGTAATCAGAATGCGCATCCGCGCGGCCTCAGTTTGAAATTGACAATCCAAAACCTACCAGTATTGCGCGGCCTTAAATCGGTTTTGCCTCAGTGGTCTGCTTCGCTTTGGCAATTTTTGATAAATAGCTTGAGTTCTTCTAATAGCTGCACACGGCGTGATGCCGGATCGAAGGCCAAAGCCGCTTCTCTGAGTATTGCATCCTGGATTTCCTTTGGAAGAGTGTCCCACTGCGCAATTAGGCCAGTGACCAACCGCTTAACCAGCTCGGGATCATTGTCTAAGCTAATCCGTTTCATGCGCCACCTCCTGGTTTGCAGTAAGTATTTTAGGTGAGTTGCGCCCCCCGGTGTCAAGAACACCGGATTTTAACGCGAGGCACTCCGATCTCCTCGATACCGCCCATGTAGACGTGCAATGCGTCCGGCACGGTGACGGAACCGTCTTCATTTTGATAGTTTTCCAGAATCGCGACGAGCGCACGGCCGACGGCAACACCCGAGCCGTTAAGGGTGTGGACAAAGCGGGGTTTGCCGTCTTCCGCACGGTATCGCGCGTTCATTCTACGCGCCTGAAAATCGCCGCAGACGGAAACGGAGGAGATTTCGCGATAGCGGTTTTGCCCCGGCAGCCAGACCTCGATATCATAGGTTTTTTGCGAGGCAAAGCCCATGTCGCCGGTGCATAGGGTCACGACCCGATAGGGAAGTTCGAGGCGTTTCAAGACTTCTTCCGCGCATAGCAGCATGCGGTCGTGCTCGGCAAGCGAAGCTTCTGGCGTGGTAATGGAGACGAGTTCCACTTTGGTGAATTGATGCTGGCGGATCATGCCGCGTGTGTCCTTGCCCGCCGCGCCCGCCTCGGCGCGAAAACACGACGTGCAGGCAGTGAAGCGCAGGGGCAGCTCGTTTTCGCCGACGATTTTTTCGCGGACCAGATTGGTGAGGGGGACTTCTGCCGTCGGGATGAGCCAATATTCCACATCTAGAGGCACCACCTCTCCCAATCCAGTAAAAGCCGTTGGATTAGTAGATGTCTGATAGTGCTCTTGCGCCCTTCGATTAACTGCTTCGTGAAACGTCTCGTCCCTCGTTGCGAGAAATTGATCATCCCGAAATTTCGGCAGTTGCGCCGTGCCAAACATGGCATCGTCGCGCACGAGTAGGGGTGGACTCACTTCCGTATAGCCATGCTCACCCGTATGCAGATCGAGCATGAATTGAGATAGCGCGCGCTCCAGTCGCGCGAGCGCCCCCTTGAGCACAACGAACCGCGCGCCGGAAATTTTCGTCGCCGTTTCGAAATCCATGAGACCGAGCGCCTCGCCAATATCAAAATGCTCTTTTGGTTGGAAATCCGTCGCGCGCGGCTCGCCAGCGCGGCGTAATTCGACATTGTCGTTCTCGTCGCAGCCGTCGGGCACATCGTCGAGCGGCGTATTGGGAATTTCCTTCAGTGCCTCGTCGAGCGCGGCAATAGCCTCGCGCTCCTCGGCCTCGTAGCTCGCAAGCGCCGTCTTTAATTCCCCGATCTCAGCTTTCAATGCTTCGGCGCGCGCCGTGTCACCCGCCTTGATCGTGGCGCCGATTTTTTTCGAGGCGACATTACGACGTTCTTGCGCCGCTTGCGACTTCGCGATCGCCGCGCGGCGCGCGTCATCGAGCGCAAGAAGTTTTTCCGCGAGCGGTTCGAGCCGCCGCCTCTGCCGCCCCTTATCAAAAACCTCCGCGTTGTCGCGAATCCATTTGATGTCATACATGGGGCGCGTCCCTAAGGCGGAGCTAAATACTACGGCCCCTGCCCCGCCGGTTTTGCTTGGGCTTTCTCGATCATGCTGACAGATAAGATCGACACCTCGTAGAGACCCAACGCCGGAACGGCAAGCGCCAGCATGGAGAATATGTCGGGCGGCGTCAGGATCGCGGCGGCGATAAAAACAAGCACAATCGCATAGCGCCGCTGCTTGCGCAAAAAATCCGACGTCACGATTCCGATGCGTCCAAGAAGGGTCAAAACCACCGGCAATTGAAACGTTATGCCGAACGCGAAGATCAAGGTCATGATCAGCGAAAGATATTCGCTAACGCGCGGCAATAGCTCGATTTGCGCGCGCCCCGGCTCCTTGGCCTGCTGCATGCCGATAAAAAAGCGCAACAAATTTGGCATGACGACGAAATAGACGAGCAGCGCGCCCGCCGCGAAAAAAACGGGCGTGGCGAACAGATAAGGCGCGAAGGCCTTGCGTTCCTGCTTATAGAGGCCCGGCGCGACAAAAGCATAAAGCTGCGCGAAAATCACCGGACAGGAGAGAAACGCGGCCGAAAAAATTCCGACCCTGATTTGCGTAAAGAAATATTCCTGCGGCGCGGTATAGATCAGCCGCGCGTCTGGACCGGCGGCGTGTTCGAACGGAACGACGAGGATATTGTAAATGTCCTTGGCGAAATAAAAGCAGACGACGAACATCACCACGAACGCAGCGAGCGCCTTGATGAGCCGCGCGCGCAGCTCGATCAAATGGTCCATCAAGGGCGCTTTTGTCGCCTCGATATCGGCGTCGGTCATGGGGGGCTCGTTCCGGAAGGCATGGGTTACTTTCCTGTAACCGAACCGGGGCGCCTAGAACAGTCACCCTACGTCATGCGTCTTTGCGCCGTCCGGTTCCGCGCGCCGGGGCGCGGCCTCTTCCATCTCGGCCGCGAGCGCATCGGCAAGCGCCCGCATCTCGGAGTCGATCGCCACGGCGGCTGGCGGCACTTGGCCTGGCGCGGCCGCGCCGGCTTCGGGGGCGGCCGGAGCAATGCCGGCGGCAAGCAAGGATTCGGCTCCTTCCTCCGGGGTTTCTGGCAAGCTGGGCAAGGCAATCGAATTCAGGGACGACTCCGCATTGTGCGGGGCAGCTATCGTTGGTGCACCCACGGCAGGAAGAGTCGCCGTCTTTCCGGCCGCGTCGAGGGCCTGCGTGAGTTCTGCCTTGATTTCGGCAAGCGGATCGATCCCGGCATCGGCCTTCGCGCTTTCCGCGAGCTTTGCCACATCGGCCTTGATATCGTCGACGCCGACTTCGCGCATGGCGTCCATGAACTGGCCGCGAAACTCGGCCGCCATGCGCCGCATCTTGGCCGCCGCTTGACCCGCTTGGCGCATGACGCGCGGAAGTTCCTTCGGCCCGATGACAATCAGCGCCACAATCCCGATGATAATGAACTTGCCGGCGTCAAAGTCGAACATGCGGAAACGTCACTCACAGCTTACCGGCGATGATGGTCGAAAAGTTTTAAGCCGTGATGGGATCTACGGCCCGCGCGTCCCCGGCTTGCCGGATCGCAACCGGGCTCTCCGGCTCTGGAATTGGCGCACCGGCCGTTCAACCAAGCTTGCGGGTATCTGGAATCTTGGCGGGGTCGGGGGCGGTTTGATGATCGATTGTGCGGATCGGCGGATCGCCGGGGCGCTCCACCTCCGGCTTTTGATCTTCTTCCGCCAAGCCTTTCTTGAACGATTTTATGCCCTTGGCGACATCCCCCATGATGTCGGAAATCTTGCCTTTGCCGCCAAACACGAGCAACACGACGGCCCCGACAATGAGCCAATGCCAGATCGATAGACCGCCCATGACGCAAATCTCCGTATCCAACGCGAGACAAGCCGAACGCCGCCCGCCGTGGCGAAAACCTAGGCTTTCATGAGCACAAAAACAAGAAGGCGAGGCGCCGTTCTCAGCGGTAAGAGTGGCCAAGCTCGCCAGTGTTGGCCAAGACATCAGGGATACGAGGTCAAGCCCAAGATTAGTGGCGGGGATACTCCGCTATCGCGCGACGCGGGCCGGCGGCGATAAAGAGTCGCAATCCTCGGGCGCGGGCAAAGCTTCTTTCACGCGCGCAAGATCCTCGCGCCACGCTGGTTTTTCCGGGCCGTCCGCGGGCGTTCCGGCGGCAAAATCGGCGCCCGTGTCGTCATCGAGCGGAGCTTCGTCCTCGGCAAGTCCGATATGGTCGCAAGGCTCCGGGATGCCAAAACCCTGCGGCAGACGGCCGTCGAATAGGCCCGCGCCCTTCAGTTCCTCGAGACCAGGGAGATCGCCTATCGCCTCAAGCCCGAAATGAACCAGAAAAGCTTCGGTCGTCCCATAAGTGATCGGACGGCCGGGCGCGCGCCTGCGGCCGCGCAAACGGACCCATCCGGTTTCGAGCAGAAGATCGAGCGTTCCCTTGGAGATGGCGACGCCGCGAATATCATCGATTTCGGCCCGCGTCACAGGTTGATGATAGGCAACGATCGCCAGCGTTTCGAGCGCCGCCCGCGAGAGCCGTTTGATTTCGCCTTCCCCCGTGGCGAGCAGCCAGGCGAGATCGGCCGCCGTCCTAAACATCCATTTCCCGCCGGCTCGCACGAGATTGACGCCGCGCGGAGCATAGTCGGCCTTCAGCGCGTCGAGGACCGCGCCGGCCGCGACGCCGCGCGGCATGCGCTTCTCGATGTCCTTCTCGGCGAGCGGTTCCGCCGCCGCGAAAAGCAGCGCCTCGGCGATCCGCACGGCCTCGGCCAATCCATCGTCGCACGACGGCCGTTGGCTCGGATCAATGTAAGCAAATAGTTGCGCCAGTTCCGCCAAAACCAAATCCTCCTCGTCCGCCCCGCATCGCCAGCCGCTCAACCTCGAACCAAATGCGGAAAAACCTCGGGTCCCGGCGATTTACGCTTGATCCAAAGCGGCGCGAAGGCCGCGTCCTGACGGATCGAGATCTTGCCCTCCCGCGCCATTTCAAGCGAACAGGAAAGGCTCGAAGCCCAGACCGTGCGGCGCATTTCAGGGGTCGCGCAAAACGCCATGAGATAAGTGTCGAGCACCGTCCAATCGAGCGCCCGCCCGGCGAGCATTTCAAGTTCGCCGCGCGCATGCGCGAGCGACCAGACAAACCGCTGCTTCACGGTCACCCGCGCGAGCACCTGTTTCTGGCGCCGCTCGGCATAGGCGGAAAGCAATTCGTAAAGGCTTGCGCGCCATTGCGGCGCGCTACCGGCGAGCGCCGGCTCGGGCTGACCGCGCAAAAACATATCGCGGCCGAGACGCGGCCGGTTAACCAGCGCTTCCGCGGCGGCGCGGATCGCATCGAGGCGGCGAAGCCGGAGCTGCAATGCGTCGGCAAGTTCCGTGGCTTCCGGTTCCTCGCTCTTTGCCGCTTGCGGGAGCAAAAGGCGCGACTTCAAAAAGGCGAGCCAAGCCGCCGTGACGAGATAATCCGCCGCGAGTTCAAGACGCAGGCGGCGCGCCGTCGCGATAAATTCGAGATATTGCTCGACCAGCGCCAGCACGGAAATCTTGCTCAAATCCACTTTCTGCCGGCGCGCGAGGTCGAGCAAGAGATCGAGCGGGCCTTCAAAACCCTCGATATCGACCACGAAGGAGCCTTCCTCCGTGGCCGCCGCGGCATTTTGAGCAAAAGAAAGTTCCACCGAATTGCGCTTCCAGTCCGGGGCTTGCCGCGCCGGGTAACGAACTTTGCCGCGCGCCAGCCGTTGCCACAAGGCCCGCCGCGGATTTAGCGCGGGCGTCCACAGAATAGAGCGCTCCCGCACTCGGGTTGCGCTCAACCCTTCACGCTCGAACTAAACCACCCGCGCGCTGCCAAGCTGAAGCACCCCGCCGGGGCGGCGCCTCAGTTCTTGGCGACGAAACAATTGCCCCCGCCGCTTTGAAGTTTTAGGCATAAGGCGATGGCTTCGTCCCGCGATGGAAAACCAGGCACCCGGACACGGTAAACCGGCTTGCCGCCGACCGCTGCCTTGTGGATCGAGGTGTGGAACCCCGCCAATTCGGCGGCAAACTTCTTCATGAGCCGGACCTGCGTTTCACGCGCCTCTTGCTCGGTCCCAGGAGCCGCGAGCTGGACCGCGAAACTACCTGGCGAGGCCTGCGGCGCTCCCGCGGCCGGGGCCAGATCCCGCGTGTCGGCGAGCTCTACCCGCTTGGCTTTGGCGGCAGCGGAGGTTCGCGGCTGCGGATTGGCGTTCGCGTCGGGCGCGGCCGGCCTCGGTGTCGTCGCCACCCGCGCCGCCGATTTTGGCGTTGCGGCCTTGGCCACTGAGGCGATGGCGGGGCGCGCGGCGGGCACGGGCACGGTTGGCGCCGTAACCTGTGGCGGTGTGTCGTTTGGCAGGAGCGTGCCGTCCGGCCGAACCGAAACGGTCTTGACCTTTTTCGGCTCGATAAGCTCGGCGATGCTGAGCGGTCCGTTGGACGATTGCGGCTGAGCCTGCGCCGGCGGGGCCGGCACGGGAACACTCGCCGCCCCGGTGGCAAGACCGGCGATGGCGCGCGGCGGGTCGGCCTGCGCCTCTGGTACATTCGCTTGCGCGGACAAATCGGCGGGCTGTTCCACATTATTAACCACGGCGACCGGCGGCGGTTGCGGCGACCCGCCAAGGATCGAGGCGTCTTGGTTCGGAATTTCCGTGCCCGCTGCCGCCGTTTCTGGTTGTATCTTGGCTGACCCATCGGCAGCCCTGATCGTTGCGACCTCGTCTTGATGGGAAACCGCGCCCTTGAAGGCAAAAGTGGCCCCAATGCCGACGATTCCAGCGACGATCATCGCGGCCATGACATAGAGCGGGCGCCGCGACCTGATTTCCTCAAAGGGAGGACCGGCCTCGCGGGAACCCGCTGCGGTGTCCTCGTAGCGCCAGTGCTCCGCGCCTTCCGCCTCCTCGCAACCGTCCAGGTCCTCGGATTCGGACAGGTTCCCCCCGCTTTCATGCCGGGCGGCGCCAAGCAGCCCGGCCTCGATTGCGGCGAAATCGCCGCGGATAAGGGGCTCGCGCGCGCCTAGATCCTCACCTTCGCCGTGATCCGGCCCGCTCCGCGAAGTTCCTGCGGGACGCCGGCTCAGCGGTTCAAACACCGTCTTATATGGATCCTCCCTATAGGGATCCTCCTGCTCGCCGACGAAGCGCGCGAGTTCGGCGAGTGGATCGTCGTCCCCCTGGTTTGCGGCGAGCGGCTTGCGCAGACGCCTTTCGAACTCCTCCAGATCGATCATCGGCCGTCGTTTTACAATTGGCTCGCTCATCTTACTCAACTCTCCTGTCGCGACTTCGTGGCGGACGAACCCGCCAGTCCACGTCATTGCAATCGCGCATCCCACGCGGGCTAGTGTTTACGCAATCTCAACTGCTGCTCACCTGCATGATCGGGCCGGTTCGAACCGGGTCATGCGCCGAACTCCTTAACATCTTAACACAACGCGATCACGATCGGTTTTCACGCGATCCATGCCGCGTAACTGGTTTTCGGTTTCGCCACTTGCCCTCGTGCGGCTTGCTTGGCGTCCCTTCAATCGCTCGCGTTGAAGCACTTTCGCCGCTTCGGCCTGCGCACCGCGAGTGGAACCATTACCCGGCGGCGCGAACCAACCGCCTTTATCGCATCTCCTCGGGAGCGTTCACCCCCAAAATGCCAAGCCCGGACGCGAGAACCGTCGCCAGCGCGGTTATTAAAGCCAGCCTGGCGACAGTTAAATCTGTCCGCACTTCATTAAGAAATCGTAATTGTGGCCGATCTTTGCCGCGAGTCCAATGGGCATGCAGGCTCGCCGCGAGATCATGCAAATAAAACGCGATCCTGTGCGGTTCGCCGCTGAGAGCCGCCGCTTCGACAATCCGGGGAAATTGCGCGATGAGCTTGATCAGCGCCATTTCCCCTTCGTCTTGCAGGAGGCTGAGGTCCGCCGCAGCCAGCGCCTCGCTTGAGATATCAATTCCAGGAATCGTCGCAAGCCCTTGCCGTAATACGGATTTTGACCTTGCATGGGCATATTGGACATAAAATACCGGATTATCCTTGGATTGCTCAATCACTTTGCTCAAGTCGAACTCCAAGGCCGCGTCATTCTTGCGAAAAAGCATCATGAAACGAACAGCGTCCAGGCCTACTTCGTCAACGACGTCGCGCAACGTTACGAATTCCCCGGATCGTTTCGACATTTTCACGGGCTCGCCATTGCGCATCAATTGAACCAACTGACAGAGCTTGACATCGAGTCTGGTCCGGCCTTCCGAGAGAGCCTCGACCGCGGCACGCATCCGCTTCACGTAGCCACCATGATCGGCGCCCCAAACGTCGATCAAAAGCGCGTAGCCGCGGTCGAGCTTGACTTTGTGATAGGCGATATCGGAGGCAAAATAGGTGTAGGAACCGTCCGATTTCATGAGCGGCCGGTCGGCGTCGTCGCCGAAAGCCGTCGATCTGAACAGGGTCTGCGCGCGATCCTCCCAATCCTCCGCGGGCTGCCCTTTCGGCGGCGGTAGACGCCCTTCATAGACGAGACCGCGCCGGCGCAGTTTTGCGATCGCTCCCGCAACCAAATCGCCATCGCCGCCCTGGGTTAGCGAGCGCTCCGAGAAAAAAACCTCGTGTTCGATGTTCAGGCAAGCGAGATCGGCCCGGATCATCGCCATCATCGCGTCGATCGCGCTAGCGCGCACCTCGTCAAGCCAGTCGGCTTCCGGACGCTCTAGCAGCGTGCGGCCATATTTTTCCGCGAGCGCCGCCCCGATGCTTTTCAGGTAATCGCCGGGATAAAGACCTTCGGGGATTTCGCCGATCGCCTCGCCCAGCGCCTCTTTGTAGCGCAGGTACGCGGAACGGGCTAAGGCATCGACCTGCGCGCCGGCGTCATTGATATAAAATTCGCGCGTAACCTCGTGGCCGGCGAAGGCCAGCAGATTGGCGAGCGCGTCGCCGAAAACCGCGCCACGGCCATGGCCGACATGCATCGGACCGGTCGGGTTCGCCGAGACATATTCGACATTGATCTTGAGTTTTTTCGCTTCACCCAAGGCCGGCTTGCCGAACCGCGGTCCTTGTTCGAGCGCCGCGCGCAAGACGCGGGCGAAGACCGCCGGCGTCACGCGGATGTTGATGAAGCCCGGCCCCGCGACTTCGGCTTCGGCGACATCGGGATTGTCAGCCAACGCGGCGGCGATCTCGACCGCGAGCTGGCGCGGATTGGCGAAATGGGGCCGCGCCTCCCTCGCATAGACCATCGCCGCATTGGTGGAAAGATCGCCATGCGCCGGGTCGCGCGGAGGCTCGACGGCAATGCGTTGCAAATCGAGATTTTCCGGCAAGCGGCCCTGCGCGGCAATCCGGCGCAAAATTGAGCCGATCAGCTCGTGGAACTCGGCAAAGAGGTTCATCGCTCACCAACTTAAGCAGCTGCGGGGCGGCTCAACCATCCCGAACGGACACGATAGGGTAATAGCTGCATCCGGCAGGGTCTCAGTTTGAATTTCCGCTAATGACCCGAAGCGGACATTACATTGACGTGCTGACGGCTTAGTCTTCGCACTCTTTTCAGCGCGCGCGAAAAGTGATGCAAACTCATAAAGGGTGCTGAATTCGTTTAGAGCATGATGCGTTTATGTTGGATCGTATCCTGCATTCGTGACGTATCGCTGATTCGCGTTAAGTTTGAGGCGGTCGAGCAGCGCGCCGGTGCGTTTCCATGTGGCGTCGATGTTTCGCCTGGCGGTCTTTCGAATGAGGTTTTTGCGCTAATGCGCCAAACCGCCAGCCATGCGCCATCTCGTCAGCCCTAGTGGTCTGATTCATTC
>QHBR01000364.1 GCA_003244015.1 Hyphomicrobiales bacterium
ATCTCTCCGGACGGACACTTAGGTGATTCCTTTCACGCCACTACTGATTAACAAATGGTTCGCGATGCGGTCTTTAACACTATCATTCGTTAGCCGTTTACTGCTCAGGCGACCATTATGGAAAAATCCAAAGCGCAAGATCATATAAGATCGACTAAATCAAAGTTTTATAAGTACGGCTATTTCTTCCACTTTAAACACGGCGTGGCATCTGCTTACCCACGAATCCGAAACGCTCGTGACAACCGCATCATTAGGGACCAAAAAAGAACGAATAGCTTTCGAAGACGCCGTAAGTGACGTTATGAGACAAACGCAAAAGGCAAAAAATTGGAAAGCCGATTTTAGGCCTTGTCACGCCGATCCGTGTCTTCAAGTAGCAGACTATTGCGCATGGGCCATACAGCGCAAATGGGAAAGAAATGATCTAAGTTCTTACCAACTCATAAACGACCGTATTACGTATGAATACGATCTATGGGCTCGTGGAAATAAACATTATTATTGAGTCCGAAAATCGAACTCGGCAACGTAGCGGTGCAAATGCTTCTCGCTGCAATGCTGATAAACGCCCTTCATGCCGCGCTTGAAGATGCTGTAGTAGCCTTCAACCGTATTCGTATGGACGTCGCCGCGAACATATTCATCGGCCTTGTGGCTGACGCTCTCATGGCTCGCGAAGTGATCGCCGAGAGTGAAATAATGGCCGCCTTCATCGGTCATCATTGCGGTTTCTTTCGCGACATTGGCCTTGACGATTGGAACGATATCGGCTGCGCTGGTACCATCGACATGAAAAGAGCGCACTTGCTTGGTGTCACGATCGACAAGAGACAGAACCGCGTTCTTATGGCCGTGGCCGCGACGCTTGATGGAGCCTTCCTTGCGGCCGATGAATGTTTCATCCGCTTCGACAGCGCCGCCACCGCCGCCCATAGGTGCAAGTTCGCCAGAGCGAAAAGCTTCACGAATGCGATGCGAGAGGAACCACGCACTCTTGTATTGAATGCCAAGAATGCGATGAAGCTGATGCGAGCTAATGCCCTTCTTGGACGAGCAAAGCAAATAAACTGCCTGAAGCATCTTATGCAACGGTAGATGGGCAGACTCGAAAACCGTTCCAACCTTCACGGTGAATTGCTTGCGGCAATCGGAGCATTTGCGAAGGCCAATACGGGTCTTGCGAAGGTCATAGTGCTTGCCGCTCACAGAGGCGCAATGCGGGCAAACCGGACCTTCCGGCCAAAGGATGCTTTCGAGATGAGTGAACGCAGCGGTTTCATCGTGAAGGTAATGGGCGGAAAAAGCGGAGATGACAGACATGTTCTTGATTCCTATCGTGGAATCAAATTTAGCATAATTTTGGTGGTTCGTCAACTACATAATCGCCAAATGTTTCACGTGAAACATTTTCATTTGGGGGCGGCGATATCGATTGCGCCATAAGCGGTGCGGCCGAATCGTTCGGGGCGGTACATATCCTCGATTGTCGCCGGAGGGCTGACATAATGCCCGGGCGTAACCGCGCGGACAATATAGGCGACCGTGAAATTTGCCTTGTCGTGCCCGTCGCGCGCGAAAGCGGCAACGAAACGATCGTCGCGATATTCGGTGTGCGCCGGTTCGACGGTTTTCTTTAAGAAGGACAAGGCCTCGGTCGAGCCGCCATCAAAAAGATCCGGATTGTCGATTTCGAGTCCAGCGGGCAAACGATCGACGAGAAGCAGCCTTGCAAATGCCGCTTCGTTTTCGGTGATCGTCAAGACGACGGCAAAGCGGTCGTTCTGCTTGATCGCCGTGGGCTCGACCGGTTCTCCATCCAGCGTGTAATAGGCGCGCTCGATCCGGTAGCCTCGCTCGGCGGCGGGCTCCGGCGTCAGCGGATTGCCGGAGGTTGTCACAACGACGCTCACCGGCGCTTGCCCGCTATTGGCGATCGTGGCGGTTTTGCTGGCGAGCGCGGCGGCGCGCCAACTCTTGAAGAAGGCGCCCTGCCGGGGCACGCCATCGACAGACAAGGCAATTGTCCGGGACTTATTGGCGAGCGCCTCGGCGGCGAGAACCATGAACGCATTTTCCTGAGTGCTGGAGACGGCGGTTTTCGCGCGCGCGTCCTCCACGATCTTCGACGCACGCAGAATTTCGGGGGCGGGCATCTGGGTCTCGACGGCAAGCGCGAGAAGCCCGGCGCCATCGCGCAGACGCGAGCCATAATCGGGGACCGAGTAGAGCGGATTGCCGAGCGTGCTCAAACGCTCGGTTGCTTTTGCGAACACCGCCTCCGCGCGCGGGCGGTCGCCAAGCAAAGCCAGCGCGGCGGCGAGATGGGCGCGGGCGAGCGGGGTCTCGAACGAGTCGATTTTGGCGTCGGCCAAATAGCGCAGATCGCACATGACCTCGCGGCCATTGCGCGCCAAAACGTAAGCGGCATAGGCGATCGGGGCGCCTTGTCTTGCGCCAATATCGCTGGAATTGGCAAGCAGATTACGCAGCCGCTCCAGGGCGGCGTCGAATTGCTTCCGTGGCACGTCGAACCCATTTTCCCGCGCGCGGGTCAGGAAATCGGTAACGAACGCATGCAGCCACATGTCGTCGGCGTCGGCCGCGGACCAAACACCGAAGGCGCCGTTCGAATCCTGGCGCGCCAGCACCCGCTCGATTGCGTCGCGGATGCGCAGATCGGTGTCCGGATCGATTCCGAGCGCCTCGCTCTTGGCAAGCTTGTTGACATAGAGCAATGGCAGGGCACGGCTGACAATTTGCTCGGAACAGCCATAAGGGTAGCGATCGAGCGCCTGAAGGAGGGCTGGGACATCTATTCCGGCGAGCGCAGAAACGGCGAGCGAAACGGCGCCGGTTCCCGGCACGAAATCGGCGATGAGATCGCTCGAAATCGCGAGGCTTTCCCCCGGCGCCAGCATGCGCACCGAGCGGCGGTAAAGTCCGGAGGTGCCGGGTGAGATATCGAGCGCGAGCGTCTGCGGCGCGGCAAGGCCTGGGCCGGTCAGCTTGAGATAAACGCCGGCGCGGCCAATGCCCATGGCCATGAATGCAATCGTCAGCGCCTTGCGCGCCCCGGCGTCGAGTTTGAATTTGCGGTGCAGGGTATCGCTTGCGGCCGAGAGGCCGGTCACGTCGAGATCGAGGGCATAATCTCCGGGCTTTCCTTCGACATTGTCGATTTGCACGTGAAATTGCGACCGGTCGCCAAGCGACAGAAAGCGCGGCGCCGTCACCTGCGCGACGACCGGATCGCGAACGATCACGTCCGTGCTGGCACTGCCGGCCTTGGTTTTTGTCCAAGCAACCGCCATGACCCGCAAGGTGCCGTTGAAGGCGGGCAGATCAAAGTCGATCCGCGCCGTTCCGTCGGGGCCGGTCTTGACGATCCCCGAAAAGCGCGCGAGCGGTTCTTGCGTTGGCCGTTCGCCGCCAAGCTCCGGGGGCGCGTCGCCGCCGGACCGGATCGCGCCGCGCGACCCCTGCATTCCATCGATCAGCAGACCGTAGAGATCGCGGATTTCCGTGGTCAATTGGCGCTGGCCGAAGAAATAGCCGCGCGGATCGGGCGCTTCATAATGGGTGAGGTTGAGGATGCCCGCATCGACCGCCGCGACGGTCACGCGCGCCTCTTCTCCCGAGGCAAGACCTTTGATTTCGAGCGGAATCGTCAAGGGTCCGCGCGGCCTTGCCTTGGACGGCGGAGCGAGCCTGACATCGAGCCCATGCGCTTGCGGATCGATGGCAAACCAGGCAAGCCCAATGGCCCGGCCCGGCATCCGATTGGCCGCCTTGTCGAGCGGACGATATGCGAGCACCACAGCATAAGCGCCCGCGCCCCAATTGCCTTTGACCGGAATTGCGGTAGTCGTGTCGCCCTCTTTCAGATCGAGCGTGGTCAGAGTGTTCAAACTCTCGCCGATAATGGCTACCGTCGCGGTGCCGGTAAAGCGCGAGGCGATGCGCAGCCGCAACTCCTCGCCCGGCTTATAATTTGCCTTGTCGAGACTGACATCGAGAAGATCCGGCGTTTGCGTGCTGGCCTCGCCGGACCAGCCGGTCTCGAACGCGAGACTGGTTGGCAGGTCCGTGGCGTTGCCGCTTGCAAGATCGAGCCTATATTGGCCAAGTCCGATGATCGAAGTAATCTTGGCTGGCGCGGCGAGGCCAATATCGATCTTTCCCTCGGCAACGCGTTTCGAGGATTTCACCCGTTCGAAATTCCAGCGCCCGTCGGCGCGATACCATTGGTAATTGTTGCTTATTCTATAGAGCGACCAGGCGACGCCTTTGCGCGCGACGCGGACGCCGTCCGCGTCGACGGCAATGACATCGAAGCTTGCCGCTGCGCCGTCGCTCAAAGCCGTGAAATTCTTCTTGACGCCGATCAGGCCGCCCTTCGGCAGGATCGGCAAAACGAGCGTGCGTTCGACGGCCCGCCCGCCCGGCTCTCCCGCCCGTAGAATGATCTTTGCCTCAAGCGGGCGAGGCGCCGCGGCCTCTGGAATGGGCACGAGAATTTTTGCCGCGCCCGTCGCATCGGTGGTCGCTGCCTCCTCTATTTCCGTGCTTGTTTTGTCGAAAGGCTCGTCTTGCAGTCCGACCGTAAAACCCTTGAGCGCGGGCAATGGCGATTGTACGGCGGCATCGATTTCGACCTCGCCGGTGATTTCGAGATTTGCGCCGGGCGCGCCGTAAAGATAACGCGCCTGGGCTGCAATCTCGAGCGGCTCGCCGCCCCGCGCCGCCGCCCGCGATGTCAACGAAAATTCGAGACGTTCGGGCACATAATCCTCGACGAGGAAGCTCGTCTGTCCAACGGGGCCCGCTTTTGGATCGGCAAACGCCGCGACGCGCCAAGTTCCCGTCGTGCTTCCGGGGAGCAGCGGCAAGGCAAAGCTGCGACCGCCGTCGCCCTGATCCTCGGTCTGAACCCGCTTATATTCGACGCCGTCGGGGCGTTTCACAACGAGTGTAAGCGGCACGGAAGGCACGCCGTTGCCGAGTCCATTGCGCAACAGCGCGGTGATGAAAACCGTCTCGCCTGAACGGTAGACACCGCGCTCGGTATAAACCAGGGCGTCGAGCGCGGCCGTCGCGGCGCGGCCTTTGACGCCCCGGTCCGTGAGGTCGAAAGCATTCGCCTCAAGATCGAGGAAACCATAATCGCCCCTGCCGTCCTCGGCGACGGCGAGACCAGGAGCAACCCCTCCAGTCCCGCGCGAAAAACCTGGATCGAAATGAATGTGACCGGAATCGTCCGTGCGCTTCGACGTCAGAATCTCATTGTCGCGCGCGACAAGGCGCACCTCGACTCCGGCGGCCGGCATTGCGCTCGCCAGCGAGCGGACGAACACATGAATGCCGTCCTTGCCGGTAAATGCGGTGAGGCCCACGTCGGAGACAATGAACCATTGCGTCGCAATTGTCCTTCCGCCTTCCTCGTCGCCACCTTCCGCGGCGGGAGCATCGCCGGCCGGCTTGGCCGCCATGACATAGATGCCGGGATCGAGCTTTCCGGCTGCCTCCATGACCGGGAAGGCGGTCGTTACCTCGGCATTGAGTTCAGAATTAACATCGAGCGTTCCAGACCAGATTTTCTTGCCGTCCGTCTCGATATATTGCTTGATCCGGTAGGATGAGAGCTGGGTGAGAAAAACCTCGGAGCGAACCGTCGGCAAAAGGTTGCGATCGCCGATCCGCACGATGTCCACGGCGATTTTCCTGGTGTTGACGGAGACGACTGAAATGCCTTCCTGACCAACCCGGGGCAGCACGTAATTCTTGCCGGTGAAATGCACAAGCGGCGAGCGGTCGCGCACGTAGATTTCATAATCCGCCGACTTGCGCAGCGCTTCGCCGGCTGCCGAGGGCAAGCCCTCGCGCAACACGATTTTGTAATGTTCGCCGTGCTTCAGGCCCTCGACGCAAAGCTGCTGGTCCTCGGTCGAGATCGCGGCATTGGCGAACCCCAAGGCGGTTACGAAGGGCGTGTAATCGACTCTCGCCTGAGCCAGGGTTTCGGAAAATTGAAAGCACGCGCGGGGCGAGGCGGACTCATTGTCGATCTTGTAGTCGAGAATGCGAAACCCGTGCTTTTCGCGGAGATCCTCATAGACATTGCGCACCTGCGCGATATCGGCGACATCGAGGCTCGCGCGGTAGGCATCGAGCGAAGGACGCCACTTGCTTAGATTTCGCCGAGCCAGGCGAGTGCCGCCGCCTGCTCCGGCTTGGAGCTAGCCCGCTTATAAGCGAGATAGGCGGCCGCCGTGCCGGTCGCCTGGAGATCATCGCCGTCCCCTGCCGCGATCGCCGCGCGCGAATAATAGGCGATCCCGGCGTAAGAATCCTTTGGATTTGCCGCGATGATCGCAGCGGTCAATTTGAGCCCGGCCTTGAAATCCTTGTGCAGGAAGGCTTGATGTAAGTCCTTGCGCAATTGCGGGAGCGGGCGGGTGGTCAGCGCACCCAAATTCTCGCCGATATTTTGTTCGAGCCGGGTCGCGTCGCTTTCCAGCTCCTCGCTCACAAAACTTGGCCGCGCCTGTGCCAAGCCCATCCACAAAAGAAACGCCAAGCCTAGGGTAAGCGGGGCCGATTTGCGCATTTCCTTCCTTATCCAAGGAGAGACCATGGGAGAAGCCACGTTATCATAGCGGGATTCGAATGCCACGCTCAATGGTGAGGCCCAAATACGCGATGAAAGGACGCGCGACTCGAAAAAGCCCAGTTCGTTGACGGGAGTATCCTTGTTGGCGCTTGCGAGCCGCTCGCCCCGCGGCTGAAACGGGTGCCGGCGTGACGTTATTGCGCGGCGCGGAAGGCTCCGGGAGCGGCCGCGAGCCGCGAAACGGGCTGAAAATCCACCTTCGGCCCAAAGCTTTCGCGTTATCCAAAATCCCAGCGAGGATCTTGGGCCGGGCCGCACGATAGATTTTTGGCTGCAAGTATTGTTATTGCGGGATAACCGCAATATGACCATGCGCCGCAAAAGTTCTCTTTGAGCCGGCCCTCATCCATAGTGGCGCTCCTTTATAGTGGCGCTCCTTCTGGAGCTTGTTCGTGAGACGTACCCTCCCAAAACGCGGCGCTATCGTGTTTGCCGCCGCGATCGCCCTTTCGCTCGCCTCCTGCGGGCGGCGGGGACCGCTCGAACCGCCGCCCGGCGCGCCCGCCTCGAACGCGCCGCTAACCGGCACGCCGGGCGATTATGGAGCGCCGGCGAACCCAGGCGAGCTAGCGGGCCAAAATACGGCCACGTCCAGCGGCGCGGAGGCGGCGGGTCAGGCCGAAGCGAAGCGAACCCCGCCGCCCGTGGGAAAACCGTTTCTCCTCGATCCGTTGCTCTGATCCGCCCATGCATCACTTCGCGATGAAGAACGGCGTCATGCATGCCGAGGATGTCGATCTCGCAACGCTCGCGGCGGAAGTTGGCACGCCATTTTATTGCTATTCGACGGCGACGCTGACCCGCCATTACAAGGTGTTTGATTCGGCTTTTGCTAACCTGCCGCATCTCGTTTGCTACGCGGTGAAAGCCAATTCCAACCTGGCCGTTCTCAAAACCCTGGCGCGGCTCGGCGCGGGAATGGATGTCGTCTCCGGTGGCGAACTCCGGCGCGCCCTGGCGGCAAGCGTCGCCCCGGAAAAAATCACCTTTTCGGGGGTCGGCAAGACGCAAGCGGAAATGACTTTTGCGCTCGAACAAGACATTCTTTGCTTCAACGTCGAATCGGAGCCGGAGCTTAACACTTTATCGCAACTCGCCCAACGCGAGAACCGGATCGCGCGCGTGGCGCTCAGGGTGAATCCCGATATCGATGCCAAAACCCATGCCAAGATTGCCACCGGCAAGGCGGAGAACAAATTCGGCATCCCGATTCGCCGCGCCCGCGAGGTCTTTGCGCAAGCGGCAGCCCTGCCGGGGATCAAGTTCACGGGAGTCGATATTCATATCGGTTCGCAGATCACCGACCTCGCCCCATTCGACGCCGCCTTTGGATTCATCGCCGATTTTGTCCGTGCGCTGCTCGCCGTTGGCCACGCGCTTGAGCATATCGATCTCGGCGGCGGCCTCGGCATCCCATACGCTTCCTGGGAAGATCCAGTAAGCTACCACCCGGAGCGCTATGCGGGGGTCGTCAAGGCAAGGCTTGGCCAGCTCAACTGCCGGCTGATTTTCGAGCCGGGACGGTTGATCACGGGCAACGCCGGCATTCTCGTGACAAGCGTGCTGTTCGTGAAACGGGGCGAGGCCAAAACCTTTGTTATCGTCGACGCTGCGATGAACGATTTGGTGCGTCCCACGCTTTACGACGCATATCACGAGATCCTTGCCGTCCGCGCGGGAAACGCCAGCCCTGAAATTACCGCCGATGTCGTCGGCCCGGTCTGCGAAACCGGCGATTATCTCGCGCTATCGCGTAAGTTGCCCGAGCCTTCGCCGGGAGATCTCCTTGCGATCATGTCGGCCGGCGCCTATGGCGCGGTGCAGGCCGGGACCTATAATTCGCGACTTCTGGTGCCGGAGGTACTCGTCAACGGCGGCCAATACGCCATCGTGCGCCCGCGCGGAACTTACGAGGAATTGATCGGCCTAGACAAAATTCCGGCCTGGTTGAGCTAGCTATTTTAATCTTGCCCCTGACGCTTGGCTACGATCGTGCTAGCGTCGTAGCCCGCGGCGGGGCCGCGCTTAGGAGATTGTTTTGCTGAGACTGGGACGCTGGAAATCTATGCGCCCGGAGCGTTCGCCGCGCGGCGAACGGGCCGCGAATCCGCGTCTAGAGCGGCTCGCCGCGAAGGCGCGCGCGATCCTCCTTTTCGAGCGGGCGTGGCGAATCGCATTGCCGCCGCTTGTGGTGCTCGGCTTTTTTGTTTGCCTTTCGTGGATGGGTCTATGGCTCGACGTGCCGCGTTGGGCGCGCGGCCTCGGCGTTTTCGCGCTTGCGCTCGGCCTCGTCATCGCCCTGCTGCCGCTTGGCAAATTCCGGTTGCCCTCGCGCAAGGAGGCGCTCGACCGGATCGACCGCGTGTCCGCCCTTGCATCGCATCCAGCCTCGGTTATCGACGACCGCCTCGGCAATGGGACGAGCGATCCGGCGACGCGGGCCTTGTGGAACCTGCATCGCCGCCGCGCGGAGCAAGCCGTGGCTTTGCTGCGCCCCGGCGGGCCGACGCCACGCATGGTCGATCTCGACATTTATGCCTTGCGCGCCACCGTCGTGGTCGCCCTTATCGCGACAGGGTTTGTCGCGGGCCACGAAAAATATGCGCGCGTCGCCGCGGCTTTCGATTGGCGCTTCGACGCATCGCAGCGCAAGGACTACAGGATCGATGCCTGGATCGATCCTCCAGCCTATACCGGCAAGCCGCCGATCGTGTTGAACCTTGGCGGCAACCAAAACCCACAACAAATCGAAGCCCCCAGCGGTTCGATCGTCGTCATTCATGCGCCGGGCGGCAATCTTGACATGGAGGTGAAAGGTGCTCTCGCGGCCGCGAAGGATAACAACGCTGACGCTCAAGCCAGCTTGATCGCCTCTGGCTCCGCCGCCGCCAAGCCGTCGGGCGGCAAGGGGAGCGAAACCCGCCTGGTTTTGCGCGGCGATGCAACGCTAACCCTTGGCCATTCCGGCGCGCCGCTCGGCGCGTTTGATATTCATGCCGTTTCGGATCAACCGTCGTCGATTGCGCTGACCGCAGCGCCGAGGTTTAACGCGCGGGGATCGATGACGTTGAAATATAGTGTCGCCGACGATTACGGCGTTACTGGCGCAGAGGCGCGTTTCGCCAAGCCGGTGCTCCCAGGTGGACATCCCGCCACGCGTTCGCTCGCCGACCCGCCGAGAATGGCGCTTCAGCTGCCGCCCGCGCCGGACCTCGGCGGCGAGGCCGAGACAACGGCCGATCTTTCCGAACACCCATGGGCCGGCGCGCGTGTCGAAATGACGCTGATCGCGCGCGACGAAGGCGGCAATGAGGGCAGTAGCGATCCCGTCGAAATCACGTTGCCGCAAAAGCCTTTCGTCAAGCCTCTTGCCCGCGCGCTTGCCGAACAGCGCCGCAATCTAGTTCTCGCCCCCGAGGATAGGGTGCGGGCGGCAAACGCGCTCGATGCCTTGATGATCGCGCCGGAAGTATTCGGTACTGGCGCCGGTGTCTATCTTGGATTGCGGGTGGCATTCGACCGGCTCAATGCGGCGCATAGCGACAGCGATCTCGTCGAAGTCGCCGATTATCTCTGGCAAATGGCGCTGCGCATCGAGAATGGCGATCTCTCCGAGGCCGAACGCGATCTCCGCGCCGCCGAACAACAATTGCGCGATGCCTTGCAGCGCAACGCTCCAGAAGATGAAATCCGCAAGCTCGGCGAAAATCTGCGCGGTGCGATGGATAAATTTTTGCAAGAGCTCGCCGCCCAGCAGAAGAACGAGGACCGCCAAGACAATCTTGCGGCGCTCGAAGGCAGGGGCCGCGCGATTAGGCCCAAGGAGCTGCAAAGAATGCTCGACAAGATGCAGGACATGTTGCGGTCAGGGGACAGCGCGAACGCACAAAAAATGCTGGAGCAATTGCAAAACATCCTTGAAAACCTGCGGATTGCGCGGCCGCGCAAGGCCGACCCCAGGGCGCGGGAGATGAGCCGCGCGCTCGGCGAACTCGGCCAGATGGGCGAGGATCAGCAGGATTTACGCGACGAAACTTATCGAAGCGGCCAATCGGAAAGGCACCGGCAACGCGAGGAACGCGGCCAATTGGGCCTGCCGGGTCAACCAACGCTCGGCGATATCTTTGGCCAGGACGGCGACGCTATTGAAGGCGGCCTTGACAGACAAGGAAATGGCCAAGACGCCGGCGGCAAAAGCGGCAAGAGTCCTCGGGCCGGACAAACCAACGACGCCGATCTCGTCAGGCGCCAAAAAGCTCTCCGCGATCGGCTTGAAAATCTACAAAAGCGTTTGGACGAGGATGGGGCCGGCGCCAATGGCCTAGACGGCGCGCAAAACGCGATGCGCGACGCCGAAAACGCGCTCGGTCAAGGTCCGAGCGGGAGCGATGGCGCGGTGGACGCGCAAGGCCGCGCGGTGGAGGCCTTGCGCGAGGGCGCGCAAAAGCTCGCCGAAAGCATGCGCGGCGAGGCCGGGGGTTCAGGCGAGGAAGCCGGAGAGGGCCAAGACGGTCAAGGCTCGCCTGGTCAGTTTGGCGACGCCGAGGGCACCGATCCCCTCGGGCGCTCGGCGGAACGCTTGCGAGGGTTCGACCCGTCCGCGCGTTTTCCCGGCGCGGAGCGGGCTAGGCGCGTCTTAGAGGAACTTCGCCGCAGACTCGGCGAGCCCGCCCGTCCGCGCGAGGAAATGGATTATCTGGAACGTCTTTTGCGCCGCTATTGAGCTCGCGTCCGGCACGCATACCAAAGGCGTATGGACACTGTTTGAGTTCGAGGATCGCGGCAGGATGCATGCCGCAAGTAAGCTTGTGGTCGCAATGGGAACGGGCGCCGTCGCGTTCGCGCTTTTGCTGGGGCTCATCAATATGCTGCGATGAGGCCGCCCATCGCAAAAGCCGAAGCTGGCGGATGAACGTCTAGTTCGCCGTTATAGGCATTATCATGGGTATTTTGTGGTTAGCGGCTAGGCATTTGATGTGGGGCGCCATGGTTGTCTTGAACCGAATTTACACAAGGACGGGCGATGACGGGACGACCGCGCTCGGCACCGGCGAGCGCCGTGCCAAGAACGACCTCAGGATCGAAGCCTATGGCACGATCGACGAGGCCAATTCGGCGATCGGGCTTGCCCGCGTCGCCACCGCTTCGGACGCGGTTTGCGCCAGGGTCGATGCGATGTTGCTCTGCGTTCAGAACGATCTCTTCGATCTCGGCGCCGATCTTTGCGTGCCGCCGGGTGACAAAAGCGAGACCGAACCCCTGCGCATCGTCCAATCGCAAGTGGATCGCCTGGAGCGCAAGATCGATGAACTCAACGCGGAACTCGCGCCCTTGCGCTCTTTTGTCCTGCCGGGCGGCTCGCCCGCCGCCGCGGCCCTGCATCTTGCCCGCACCGTGACGCGGCGGGCCGAACGGCTGCTCGTCGCCTTGGCCGAGGCGCCGGGCGAAGGGGTCGGCGGCCCGGCCCTCAAATATGTCAACCGCCTGTCGGATTTTCTGTTTGTCGCGGCGCGCTATGCGAACCATAAGGGCGAAGCCGATATTTTATGGGTGCCCGGCCAGAATCGTTGAGGCGCTCCGCTCGGTGTGTTAAGATCAACGTCGAGACGGGTTATTTGCAGAAAGACTGCTAATGGCTTCGATTCACAAGGAACTGATTATCGAGGTCGACACCGAACGAGTCTGGACCATTTTACGCGACGTGGCATATGTCGATCGTCTATTTGCGGGCGTTCTAACCGGTGCACATCTCGACGGTGATGTGCGGAAAGTAACTTTCGCCAACGGACTTATCGTTCGCGAGCGAATTATTGACATAGACGATGCACGACGGCGTGTCGTCTATGCCGTGCAAGACGAGCCTTTCCAGCACCATAGCGCTTCGACGCAGGTTTTGCCCTTGGGAGCTGAACGCTGCAGGTTCATCTGGATCAGCGATTTCCTGCCCAGCAGTTTGGTTGAAATGGTCTCTCCGCTCGTTGACGAGGGGTCCCGCGTCATGAAGCAAAACCTGGAAAGCGGATTAAAAACACCACCGCAGCCATTGTAGTCGTTTGAGGCCCGATTGCGTCGGTCAGCGTCCAGCTGCTGATCCTTTCTCTTTTTGACCTAGCGCCAGTTGCGCCGACTTGAGCAGGGAAGCTATTACCTAGGCCACACCTTTCGGTAGCCACCATTCAGAGTTCATTCATGAAAATTCTCGTGCCCGTGAAACGGGCGGTCGATTACAATGTCAAGATCAGGGTGAAACCCGACGGTTCCGGCGTCGATCTCGCCAACGTCCAAATGGCGATGAACCCTTTCGACGAAATCGCCGTCGAGGAAGCGTTGCGCCTGAAGGAGTCCGGCAAGGCAGAAGAAGTGATCGTGGTGTCGATCGGGCCCGCGCAGGCCGCCGAGACGATCAGGAGGGGGCTCGCGATGGGCGCGGATCGGGGCATTCACATTAAGGTGGAGCAGCCGGTCGAGCCGCTCGCCGTCGCCAAGCTCTTGCAAGCTGTCGCGCTCACTGAGGAGCCTTTGCTGATTATCCTTGGCAAGCAGGCGATCGACGACGATTGCAACCAGACCGGGCAGATGCTGGCCGCGCTTTTGGGCTGGGGCCAGGGCACGTTTGCCTCGAAAGTGGTGCTCGGCGAGGAACATGTGGATGTTACCCGCGAGGTCGACGGCGGATTGCAAACCGTGACCCTCAAACTCCCCGCCATCGTCACAACCGACCTCCGCCTCAACGAACCACGTTACGCATCGCTGCCAAACATCATGAAAGCGAAGAAGAAGACGATCGAGGAGAAGACGCCCGCCGATTTTGGCGTCGAAATCGCGCCGCGCCTCAAGATTTTAAAGACCGTTGCGCCGCAAACGCGCAAGGCTGGAACCAAACTCGCCTCCGCCGCCGAACTCGTCGCGAGGCTCAAGGACGAAGCCGGGGTGATCTGATGGCTGTACTGCTTCTCGCCGAGGTGTCGAATGGCACGCTCAACGAGGCGACCGCCAAGGCGCTGACGGCTGCCAAGGCGCTTAACGAGTCCGTTCATGTCCTCGTCGCCGGCGATGGGGTGGAAGCCGCAGCGCGGGACGCCGCCAGCCTGGACGGCATCGAAAAAGTCCTGGTGGCGGACGATCCGAGTTATGCGCATCAATTGGCCGAACCGCTGGCGGCGCTTCTCGTCCGGCTGGCCGCCAATTATTCGGCGATCCTGGCCGCTGCGACCTCGACCGGCAAGAACGTCATGCCGAGGGTCGCGGCACTCCTCGACGTGATGCAGATTTCGGAGATTATCAAAGTCTCCGCGCCCGACACGTTCGAACGTCCGATCTATGCCGGAAACGCGATAGAGACAGTCCAATCGACCGACGCCAAGAAGATCATCACGGTCCGGACAGCGGCGTTTCCGGCGACCGGCGGGGGCGGCTTCGCTCCAGTCGAAAAGATCGCCCCCGCCCCCGCCCCCGAGGTTTCGAGTTTTAAGGATGAGACGCTTGCCAAATCCGAGCGCCCCGAGCTTGCCTCGGCCAGGGTCGTCATATCCGGTGGCCGCGGCATGCAAAACGCGGACAATTTCAAGACCCTAATCGAGCCCATCGCGGACAAGCTCGGCGCGGCGATGGGCGCGTCGCGCGCCGCGGTCGACGCGGGCTACGCGCCAAACGATTGGCAGGTCGGCCAGACCGGCAAGGTCGTCGCGCCCGATCTCTATATTGCCGTCGGCATCTCGGGCGCCATCCAGCACCTCGCTGGAATGAAAGACTCGAAGGTCATCGTCGCCATCAACAAGGATGAGGAGGCGCCGATCTTCCAGATCGCGGATTACGGGCTCGTCGGCGATCTCTTCGCAATCCTGCCGGCGCTGAACGAGGAGCTTGCCAAGCTCGGCCGCTAGAGCATCCGTATTGATCAAGCTGATTTTGGGGTCCAGGGCCGATGGGGTTGGAGGAGGGCGTTTTCGAGGAGGCGGAGCTTTCGCATGAGCGCGGCGAGAGCGGCCTTGGCGGGCTTGCCGGCTTTGACAAGCTCTGCGTATTTGGCCTTGAGGTCTGGATTGAAGCGCGCGGGGGCTGGCATGGAAAGGGCCCGGCGGACGCTGGCCCGTCCGCCGCGAATGAAAGCGCGGCCGGTCCGGCCTGACTGGCAGGCGGCGGGCGCAAGACCGCCCTGCCCCGCCGCCTGGACGAGTTGCCGGAAAATCCAGCCAACGCCCTGATTTTCCCTGGATTTCGCGAGGCCTCCGAAGATCGTAGACCGCAATGAAAAAGGAGCATTTTCGCCGGCTTTGCCGCCTTTTGCATTTCGAAAAATCTCGTAAAGATTGACCCTTGGCAGTCCTCCCCGGATTGCCGCGCGATGCTTGCCGGCGGAACAATGTCCAGCAAGAAACCGTACGCTGCTACAAGACCTTGGGACGTTTTGTGAGCCGTCCCGTAAGCATATAGGCGGCGATCACGGCCAAGATACCGAAGAGAGCCGAACCGGCGATCAGGCCAATATAGCCGCCCTCGGGTCCAAAGCGCGCGGCGCCGATGGAAACGAAGGGCAGCGTGCCAAGCGTGGCGCGCCCCCAATTGAAGAGCGTCGAGACAACCGGGAACCCGAGATTGTTGAAGGCGGCGTTGGCGACGAAAATGGCGCCTAGGAAAAACCACAGCACCCCGCCATAGGCGCAAACGAAAGTTATGAGCCCGGCCGTCTCGCCTTGCGCGTGAAAGAGCGCGACGATGAAAGGCGCGGCCAAATGCAGAAAAACCGCCACCACCAGGACATAGATCGCGGCAAAGACGAAGCAGTCGGTCAGCACTTGGCGCACCCGCGCAATCAGCTTGGCGCCGAGGTTTTGGCCCATGATTGGGCCGACCGATCCAGACAAAGCGAAAAGAACGCCGAAGGCCATCGGGTTCAGCCGGTCGACGATGGCAAAGGCCGCGACGGCCGCTTCGCCGAAATGCGCAAATATCCGCATCGTATAGGCATTGGCAACCGGCGTCGCCAGATTGGTCAGGACGGCCGGAACGGCGATCGCCATCATCGGCGCGAGATCCAATCTCGCCACCTCGAAGTTTGGCTTTGCGACAAGATCATGTTTGCGAACGGCGCCGTTCAGTCCAACGGCCACGATCACGAACCGTGAAATCACGGTGACAATGGCCGCGCCAGTGACGCCAAGGGAAAGGCCGAAAATAAACAGAGGATCGAGAATGGCGGTGACGATGGCTCCCGCGAGCGTCACATACATCGCGCGCCGGGCATAGCCAGCCGCGCGCAATATGCTCCCGAGCGCCATGCCGAGACCGAGCAGAACCGTGGCCGGGAGCGTGATGGCGAGATAAGCTGCAGCGACATCGAGGGTCGTGTCGCTTGCGCCGAAGAGGGCGAGAATCTCGCGCCGGAGCAGCCAGGCGGCCGAGCTCGCCGCGGCCGCGATCAGAAACACATGAACGAGACCCGATGCCGCAAGCCGCCTCGCCGCGGCCCGATCGCCGGCGCCGAGCGCGCGCGACACAAGGGCGCCGATCGCGATCGAAAGGCCGATGTTGATCGAGACCGAAAAAAACAAAACCTGGGTCGCGAAGCCGACGGCGGCGGTGAGTTTTGGATCGCCAAGCCGCGATACCCAAAGCAGCGACAACAGATCGACGGCGAAAATCGCCAAGAGCCCAACAGAGCTCGAAGCGGTCATGACGATGACGTGGCGCATGGTCGAACCCTCGGTGAAGACCGCGCGGGGGATAGGTCCGGGGCTCAATGGGCGTTTCCTTTTACGCCGGGCATTCGGGCGTTGGCGCAGCACGCGTCAAATTTTCGGCGCGGTCCAAATGACGATCTCGCGCATGATTTGGGCTAGCGCCGCGTCGAGCGCGGCGGCTACCACCGCCGGGTCGCTCGACGGCGCCGGAACATTGGCGGCAAATATCCGGGCTCCGGTTATGCGTCCGCTGGGGCCTATGATTTGGGCGGAGATTTCGACGATTGCCGCGCCCCGCGCCGCATCGAGTTCGAACCGCCGTATGCTGGTTTGGAGGCTGACATCCGCGAGCATGCCAGGCCGCCCGGCCGCGCGCAAAAGATGCGCGTTTTGAAAGCTCTCGATGAGCCGGCTCTGAACAAGCGACGGCAATTTATCGGCCCATTGCGCGCCGAAGAGATAAGCGACGGATTGCGGATTGGTGCGCACGACAATCCGGTCCGAGTCGGCGGGGAGGATCGCGTCCGGCAAAAGAACGGCGAGCTGGCCGCGGCCTCCGCGCGCGGCAAAACCCTCCGCCGGGGTGAGATCGTAGGTGACTCTCGGCGCGGACGAACAAGCGGCGAGCAAGTGGAACGGTAATCCGGCGAGCAAGACTGGGAAAAGCCGGCGGCGCCGCAGGAGGCGGAACCGGTCCAAGGTCAAGGCACGGACGAAGGCAAAATACCCCATCTCAAAATCCATTCCCATAATCGGGGCACAAGACCAGCCCGGCTCCAGAGCCATCGGCGCATGACCGCGGCGAGAATTTTCTTGCAACGCATGAGCCCGGCTGCCGCTTATAGCATCAGATGCTTGCGCCAAGGTAAGCGCCGGCATTGCGGGTCCGGGTTGCTGGCCGCGCAAGTCAAGGCAAACGAGTTAACGAGCGCCGGAATATTCCGGAATTTGCGGCGACTTGCCAAACAGGAATTGCTGGGGATTGTTCTCGAGCGAGCGAACCGCCTGATTGATTTGCTCGAGCGTCTTGCGGCTGTCCACCGCCAAGGCCTCGTACTGGCGCAATCCGCTGCCACTGAAGCGGTTGATGTTAGCGGCGATTTCCTTCATCCGGGAATCGAGATCGTCGGCGGCCTTCTTGATCGATTTGGCGGCGGCGGCAACTTCGCCCTTCACCACATTGTCGGCATCGCCCGCCAGGCCCTCGAGCTTTGCGGTCAAGGGCTTGATGGATTTGCCGAAATCGGCGATGGCGCCCATGAAATCCTTGAGCCCGTCTGAATTGGCAGCAAGCGCATCGGAGAATTTTTCGGCATTCTTCACTGAAGCCGCGATGGAGGCCGAATTGTCGTCGATCAGGCGGTTGGTCTTCGTGAAAAAATCGGAGGCCTGGGTCGCGACAAGCCGCGTGGTTGCGATGAGATCCTGGAAATCCGAGCGATCGGCGACGATAACGCCCGGCTGTTGCGGGCTGGTGGGGAGCGGCGGCGCATCAAGGGCGCCGCCCGTCAACGCAACCGATGCAACCCCGGTAAAGCCGGTATATTCCAGCCGCGCCTTAGTGTCGGCGCGCACCGGCACCTCCGCATCGACGTCGATCAGCGCATCGACGCGGGAAGGGTCTTGCGGCAACAGGACGATCTTGGTGACCGCGCCGACCCGCACGCCGTTAAAAAGAACTACGCCGCCATCGGACAGCCCGGAAACCGAACCGGTAAAAATGATTTTGTACGTCTTGCGGCCGCCCGGTTTTTCAGCCCCCGAAAACCAAAGCACAAAGCCGAAGCCCGCGGCGACGACCGCCAAGGTGAAAACGCCGATCAAGGCATAATTCGCACGAGTTTCCATCTGACCTCGCCTGCTTTTCCAGTCTTCCAAAGCCGTTTCACGCTTGGCCGGGCAAGCCGGCCGCTTCATTCTCCGCCGTCGTGGGACGCGCGCCGGAGCGCCCGGCAAGCGCGGAACCGGCGAGGCGCGCCCTTTTGCCGTGAAAATAGGCGCGCAGCCAAGGATGTTGCGAGGCGAGCATCGTCGAAATCGGCCCCTCGGCGATCACTTTTCCGTCGGCCAAGGCGGCGATCCTGTCGCAGATCGAATAAAGACTGTCGAGGTCGTGGGTCACCAT
>QHBR01000253.1 GCA_003244015.1 Hyphomicrobiales bacterium
GGGGTATTTTTCGAGATGCCCCTCATTCCAGAGTTGTCCGGGATGATGCTGGCACAGCCGCAACTCGATCCTCCGGCACGGTATGCGTATCTGAACCCGACGCTTGCCCAGTTCATTCCTGAGAATGAAACCAATTTGGAGGTACTCAACTATCTTCAAAACCAGGCGAAGACGAGTGTCGATTACAGCTTGGCGAGAAAGTTGGTGCTTGAGTATTGGCCAGACTCACTAGCGGTGGCCGCGGCAGAATAAAGCGGACCAAGGGGGATGGGGCTACAATCCTCGGGGCGGCGTGCAGATGCCGCCTCGAATGGATTCGCCGTTCAGCGTGTATTCATGGCATCTGTCGCATTCTTATTAAGTTGGAAGGCTGAGACGAAGGGATCTTGACATGCTGAGACTTACATTTCGTAACTATGCTTGGAGCCCTGCGGTGGGCGCTCTGCTCCTTGGCGGGGCATCCGTAGCCGCCGGCGCGACGACACTTCCGGGATCGTTGCCAGGCGCCGTCACGGAGCAGTCGGCGGCCGAGATCTTCACGGACGGCGCTGACGCGGCTAAGGTCGAGCAAGTTTGGTGGCGCGGCCGCGGCTATGGATGGCACCGCGGCTGGGGCTGGCGCCACCGAGGCTATAGCTGGCGCGGCGGCTATGGCTGGCGCGGCGGCCGGTGGTGCTACTGGCACCCCTATGCTTGCCGCGGTTACTAACTCGGCGAGGCGTTCGCCAAAAGCCCGCGACGCCAGGCAGGCGTTGCCGGTCACACCGGGCAACGGCGCCCGGCCGCGAGTCATTGTGTCTCTATTGGTACGGCCCCCGGCCTCGTTAAACGACCGTGTTCACCGTCCGCCAGCGCGCGGCCGTCACGCCCGGCTCGAGGCTCAGGCGCCCGACGATATATTCGAGCGCGATCTCGCGCCGCTTTTCCGAGGTGAGCGTGGCATTCACGGCGACCCGGTCGGTACTTTCGATATCGGTGCTTTCGAGTTCGCGCAGATGCAGATCGCTGAGCCCAAATCCTTGCACCAGAAGCGCGCGAATTTGCGCCTCTTCGGTTCCCCGGCAGGTAACGGTCTCGATAAAGGACGTTTCGATTTCGGCGGTTTCGAGCGGCTGCCGGTTGATCAATCTGACCAGCGGCCGCAGCACGAGGTTGACGCCGGCGACGAGCGCGGCGGCGAGGATGGCGCGGCTCCAGTGGCCGGCGCCAGCGAGCATCCCAACCGCGCAGGAACACCACAGCGTCGCCGCCGTGTTCAGGCCGCGCACGTTCGCGCCTTCCTTCTAAATCACCCCGGCGCCAAGAAAGCCTATGCCGGTTACGACCTGCGCGGCGACCCGCGTCGGACTTGTATCGGTGAATTGGCTCTCAACACGACGAAAATCGCGGCGCCGAGCGAGACCAGCGTGTTGGTCCGCAATCCCGCGAGGCGCTGGCGCCACTGCCGCTCGAAGCCGATGGCGCCGCCAAGCAGGACGGCGATGATCAGATTAAGCGCGTCGTTTGCGCGGCGGTAACACCCGGGAAAAACGCGCTGGCACGGAAGAAGATCGGGCGCGAATCCCCGCGCATCGTCCGCGCAAGTGCCGCGCCACGCAACAGTTGGATGACCGGCGCGTGTTGGTGAAACCGGTTCTGGCCGGCGGCGGCCGGGATATAGCCCTTCGGTGCGAATTCGTTAAACACATTCGATTGAAAAGGGCTTTTTGAGGGTTGACACATCTAGGCGCGAGGAGCATTTCAGTTTCAGCGGCCTGGTTTCGTCCAGACTCGCACAACCCCCGTTAAGGACAATGGGCAGTAGGTTTTCCGGCGGCACGAGCCAGGCGCGATCCTGGCGAGGATCAACTATAGCAGACACACGCGGCGATCGCGTGAGAGGTTCAGGGCCCGCCTGAGGCACGCCCGTCCACTCACCCTCCGCCGCGGCAAGACGGTTGGAGGTGTGCCATGTTCATAAAGCTCCTCGCTATGTCCGGCATCGCGCGTGCTGGCGCGCCCGTCCGAGCGGACCGCCATACCCGCGCCCGCGCGTACTTTCCCGCCGCGAACATCCGGCACTTTCCCCGATTGCATGCGCCGCTCGAATGCAGGTGGCGGATCGACCCGATGACCGGCGCTTTGTCCGCTTCCTGGCTGGACCCGTCCGCCAATACCCGCGCAGCGGCGCCTGTCGAATCGGATTCCATCAACGCCCGACGATGGTTCGCCCAATCCCCTCAGGCCGCGCGCGGCTATTCCGCCCTGCGGCTTGCGGCTTGAAACAAGGAGGATCCGTTGAACGACGGCCCTAGTTGCCCCGCTTTCGCTGTGTGCCACACGAATGCGGGTTTCCGGAATAAGCCTAGCCATAAGACAATACCCGCCATCGACGCGGGCGCGGACGTCCCCGCCGTTTAACGGCGCCATGGCTCACCCGCGCCCGATCGCGGGTCAGGAGACGAGCCATGAATGCAATCGCGAATATGACGGCCACCCGCACGGCCGTTCTCGACGAAGCCCATGCCGGCCACATCCGCGGCGCCTTCGGCACCATCCGGCAAGGCGACGACGGTCCGCGCGAAAGCTGGACGCACCGGCTCCAAACTCTTCTTGCTATTCTCGGTCCAGGTCTCATCGTCATGGTCGGCGACAATGACGCCGGCGCCTTCGGCACCTATACCCAGGCCGGGCAGAATTACGGCACCGCGCTCTTGTGGACGCTGCTTCTCCTGGTACCCGTTCTTTATGTGAACCAGGAGATGGTCCTGCGGCTCGGCGCGGTGACTGGGGTCGGCCATGCCCGTCTCATCTTCGAACGCTTCGGCAAGTTCTGGGGCGCCTTCAGCGTCATCGATCTTTTTGTCCTCAATGCGCTGACCGTCGTCACCGAATTCATTGGAATCGCCCTGACCCTCGACTATCTTGGCATTTCCAAGGAACTCGGCGTGGCGCTCGCCGCCATTCTGATCATAGCCGCCGCGAGCACCGGCGATTTCCGCCGCTTCGAGCGCTTCTCGATGGTGCTCGTGTTCGGCAGCCTCCTTCTCGTGCCGGTCTTCCTGATGGTCCATCCGCCAGTCGCGCAGATCGCGCGCGACTTCGTTGTCCCGCGGTTGCCGGAAGGCGCCAAGCTCAACGAGGTGATGCTGCTTGTTATCGCCATTGTCGGCACGACGATCGCGCCCTGGCAGCTCTTCTTTCAGCAGAGCTATGTGATCGACAAGCGCATCACCCCGCGTTTCATCGGCTATGAGAAGGCGGATCTTTGGCTTGGCATCGTGCTTGTCATCGCCGGCGCCGTCGCCATGATGGCCATCACCGCCGCGGCTTTCGCCGGCGAACCGGAATTCGGCAATTTCGTGGACGCCGGTGCAGTCGCGAGCGGAATAGGCAATTATGCCGGCCGGGCGGGGGGCACGATGTTCGCAATCGCCCTTATCGACGCCAGCATCATCGGCGCTTCGGCGGTGTCGCTGTCGACGGCCTATGCCATCGGCGATGTGCTATCGCTGAAGCACTCCTTGCACCGCAAGCCATCCGACGCCAAGGGTTTTTATGCTGTCTATTGCGGCTTGATTGCGGTTGCCGCCGGGCTCGTCCTAACGCCCAGCGCGCCGCTCGGGCTCTTGACGAATGCGGTGCAGACGCTCGCCGGCGTCCTCCTGCCCAGCGCCACGGTGTTCCTGCTGCTGCTGTGCAACGACAAGGCGGTGCTCGGTCCATGGGTCAACACCCGCTGGCTCAACCTATTCGCCGGCGGCGTTATAGCGGTTCTTCTGATGTTGTCGATCATTCTCACCGCCTCCGTCATGTTCCCGGAGGCGGCCAGCGAGGAGGTCATTTTCGCCATTCTCGGAGGCGGCGGCATCCTCGGCGTTCTCGTCGCGCTGGGTGTTTTGCTGGCCGGAGAAAAGGACGGCCGGACGGCGATCGCCGCGCCGGTTGATCGAGCGTCGCGCGTCAATTGGCGCATGCCGCCGCTCCGCGAAGTGCCTCCGCCGCGCCTGTCGATTGCGGTGAAGACCTGGATGGTTGTCCTGCGAGCGTATCTCCTGCTTGCGGCCGGTCTCGTTTTGCTCCGGATCGTAACGCTCGTGGCGAGATAGCCTGGTCTTCGATTTCCACGCGCTTGTGCTGAAATGTACGGAAAGAAGCACACCATCATAATGGGCCAGGTTATCGACGTGATGGAGCCCGGGGCAGCGACGGAACATAGACCGATGATCACTCGAATGGTGGTTCAGACGACGCTCTGGCTCGCCGCAATGGGGGCGATCCAGTTTCTTGCGGCCGAGCGCTGGCCGCAAGGCTGGGTTTTCCTTGGCGAGCTTGGCCTCTGCGGCTTCGCGGTGAGCTTCCGGCTGTTGCCACAATCCGGCGCTCATCGCACCCTCTGGTGACTGGCCCACATCAGCGAACGATGTCTATCTTCTTCAAAAGATGGATCTTTTTCGAGTCGCCGGGACATCCATCGCGGATGTTGGGTGAACCAGGGGGCGGTTTGACGACAGGCTGCCCGCCGCTATGTTACCAGCGATGCTAACGCGCGAGGCAACTTGAGAGACCGACTTGTCTTTTCACTCTGACACACCGGGGAGGCTTCGATGGAGACCCTAGCGGCTGCGCTCGCCACGCGTGCCGGGGGGCCATTGCGCGGCCGGGTGATGCCCCCCGGCGACAAGTCGATTTCGCACCGGGCCCTGATTCTCGGCCTCCTCTGCGTCGGCGAGACCAAAATCGTGGGCCTGCTCGAAGGCGACGACGTTCTCCACACCGCCGTCGCCTGCGCCGCGCTCGGCGCAAAGGTGCAGCGGCGCGGCGAGGGCCGCTGGAGCGTCCGGGGCTGCGGGATCGGCTCGCTCCTCGCGCCGCGCGCACCCCTTGATTTCGGCAATTCGGGAACCGGGATGCGTTTGATGATGGGCGTCGTGGGCTCCCATGCGATAACCGCGACTTTCGACGGCGATGCCTCCTTGCGAAAACGCCCGATGCAGCGGATTCTCGATCCGCTAGGCTCGATGGGAGCCGAGGTCTTAGCGCAAACGCCGGGGGGGCGCTGCCCAATCCTGCTCAAAGGCACGAGCGAGCCGACTCCGATCGTATTTTCTCCCCCTGTTGCCTCGGCGCAGATCAAATCGGCGGTACTCCTTGCCGGTCTCAATTCGCCCGGCCGCACGACCGTGATCGAGGCCGAGGCCACCCGCGACCACACCGAAAAAATGCTAAAATATTTTGGCGCCTCCATCGAGACCGGACCTTTCGCCAAGCACGGCCAAAAAATAACGCTCGAAGGACGCCCGGACTTGCGCCCGGCGCGGGTGATTGTGCCCTCCGATCCGTCCTCCGCCGCTTTTCCTCTTGTCGCGGCGACGATCGTGCCGCGCTCCGACATCGTCATCGAGGGGATGATGATGAACCCCCTACGCACCGGCCTTCTCGCGACTTTGCTCGAAATGGGCGCAGACATCGACATCCTCGACCGCCGCGCCGAGGGCGGCGAGGAAGTGGCGGATTTGCGGGTGCGCGCGGCGGCGCTCAAGGGCGTCGATGTGCCCGCTGCCCGTGCGCCTTCGATGATCGACGAATATCCCATTCTCGCGGTTGCCGCCGCCTTCGCCTCGGGCGAGATGCGGATGCGCGGCCTTGCCGAGTTGCGGGTCAAGGAATCCGACCGGCTCCGCGCGGTGGCCGATGGCTTGCGCGAGGCGGGGGCCGCCAGCCAAATAATCGGCGACGATCTAATCGTCGAGGGCCGCGCCGGCGACGTTTTGGGCGGCGGCATGGCGGCAACCCATCTCGATCATCGCATCGCGATGAGTTTTCTTTGTCTTGGCCTCGCCTCGCGCAGGCCGATGGCGATCGACGATTCTCGCATGATCGCGACGAGCTTTCCGGAGTTTCAGGCGCTCATGGAGCAGTTGGGGGCGCGGTTCCAATGATCATCGCCATCGATGGACCGGCCGCCTCCGGCAAGGGCACGCTTGCGCGCAATCTGGCGCGGCATTTTGGCCTGCCGCACCTCGATACTGGGTTACTTTACCGGGCGACCGCGCGGGCTCTTATCGACGCGGGCCGCGCTCTTTCCGGCAAGGAGGCGGCGATTGCCGCCGCGCGGGGCCTGGCGCTCGCCGGTTTCGACGAAAAATTGTTGCGCGGGCGGGAGATGGCGGAAGCGGCGTCGATTGTCGCCGCTATCCCCGAGGTCCGCGCGGCGCTCGCGGATACGCAGCGGGCCTTCGCGCGCCGCCCCGGCGGCGCCGTCCTCGACGGCCGCGACATCGGCACCGTGATCTGTCCCGAGGCGTGCCCAAAGATTTTTGTGAGCGCGAGCGTTGACGTGCGGGTCACGCGCCGTGCCTTGGAGTTGCAGGCCCAAGGCGAAAAGGCCGATTACGCCGCCGTGCTGGAAGAGATCTTACGGCGCGACGAGCGCGACAAAAACCGCACCACAGCGCCCTTGCTCCCAGCCAAGGACGCCATTGTCCTCGATACGACGACTCTCGACGCCGAGGCGGCGTTCAAGTCCGCGCTCGCCATTGTGATGGGCTCTGCCGCGCGGAATGCTGCGGGCGCCTCTAGCGGGCGCGGGTAGCCCGGGATGTCTGATTTTAGGCGCTGAGCTTACAAAAATGCTGCACGTGAAGCATTTGGTTCTCTAATCGCGGCGGCTCCGTCGAGAGGCAAAAATGCGCCGGACCTGCGTAGGCATGGCTCGGTCTCGTATACCTGGGGAGTTCTCTTGTGCGGCGAAAAAACAGACTGGCGACGTCACGGCTGGACGGATTACGGCTGAAAGACCCAAAGGGAGGCGCGAGCCTTGGCCTAACGAAGCTCTGATTTTGCCCTTGTGACCGGCTTTGCGCCGATCTTACATCTTTGCCTCGGCGAGTTGTACACTATCTGTATTTGGTCGAAATGCAGAGTAGGCTTATTATTGGCACCAAAATCGCGATTCTGCCTTCCGGAGGGTTTGTTGCTGCAAATCGAGATTTTGATGCCAAATGGGCCACCCGCGGCGTCCCGGGCGCTTCGGCGAGGAATGGAAATCACTGGCGAGGGCCTCGTGCTCGGCGCCGCCTACTCGCTACGCTTCCGCAAAAACGTTGGCCGCACTTGGCGTTGCCTCGATGCAATGGCCGTGAAGTTCCAGTCCTAGTAGCAGTGCCCGGTGGGATGATGCGCCCGCGTCCCAGCCCGGATCACTTGTACAAGCTCTGGGCCATTTGGAGGTGGTGTTCCAACTCAGGCAATGTCTTCCCGGCCCAGTCCTTCAGCGCTGCATTATCGCCGCTCTTGGCGTACCGTTGAAATAAGGATACGGCATCCTTATGGGCGCTGACCTGATCGCTTTGATACTGCTTGGTGAAGTCGGCGCCGTTCAGGCTGACGAGCACGTCAAGCATCTTTTGGTGGGGATTGTCCAACGCCGTCGGGAGATCCGGAAACATCGCCTTCAGTTCGGTTGAGGTCTTCTGATGGGCGGGGATCATTTGTGAGGCAAAAGCCTTGGTCGCCTCATCCGCTCGCCGAGCTGCGAGCTGGCTTGACTGGATTTCGAACATGTCGCTGATAGCGACTTCCTTCACGAAATCGGCGGTCGAGGGGCTAACGCCCAGCACGGAATTGACACCGGATTTTTCGCCGATCGACTGAGCGAACCCGGGGGTAGAAAACAGCAGGCATATAGTGATGACGGCAAGCTTCTTCATGAGCAGTTCCTCCAACGCGAGCGCGTGAGTGCGATATCATCGCGGTCCCGTATGCGAATTTCAGGCAGCCATTCTCCGGCAACTTTCGCCGCAGCGACGGCAAGTCTCCGCGCATTCTTTCATTTCACCTATACGCTCACAATCCGCAGCGCATTGTTCGCAGATTTCGCTGCACAAGCGACAAGTGCGTTTGTGAAATTCCGAGCCGATCAACATGAAATGTGCGGATGTCCGGCACATCTCGGCGCAAGCCATCATTAAACTAAAGTGCTTGGGTTCGGTATGTTGGCCGCCGGCCTCCAAACAGTGCCCCATCGCCGTTGATAGGCACATTTCATAGCAGCTTCGACATTCGTCGATGCAGCTTTTCATCTCAGCATTGACCCGATGCATATGAGCGTTCCCTTTTGTAACCATGGAGCTGCATACAGAATCTCTGCGAGCAGCCCGGCTATCCCTTTATTTAGGAGGTTGGGCAGTTCGGTCCTGAGGACTCGGGCCGCTTTTTGATCCAGGTTTGCCTTCGACGCCGGGCGCGCCGGCACCGCTGGGAGTGTCCCCTTTGCCAGCGCTATTTTCTTTTTGAATAGCAGTGCTGGGCTGGACATTTGTCCCAGATGAAGGGCCTGAAGTGTTCCCCGACTGCTGCGCGAAGGCTAACCCGCCTAGCAATAGCCATAAAAAAGCGAAGAGAGCCGACGAATAGCGGAATGAGCCAATGGCCATCACAGTTCCTCCTTATATTTGATCCACGGTACCGTCATAACTGACAACGTCGATTTAATCAATCGGTTCCCCAAACGCCCACGAACGTGACGGGCCGGATCATCGTCAGCGACAGCAAGAAGGCAGCGCTCCTCGAATTTTCCGAGTCATAAACCCGCCAAACAGCACGCCAGGCTACTGCAGAAGCGAACGCCCAGGGCATTTCGCAAAGACCGCGCGCTCAAGCGATCATGTTCTTTCTCGCTTCGCTGCCGCGGCCAAGGGTTGCCAGAACCTTGGCGACGATGCCTTTCGCGTCGAGACCAATGCCGGCATAGAGTTTTTCGGGCTTATCATGATCGAGAAACCGGTCGGGCAGGACCATCGACCGGAATCTTATGTTCCGTGCGGAAATGCCGTCGAACGCGCCTTCCTCGGCGAGCGATTGCATTACGAAGGAGCCGAAGCCGCCGACCGAGCCTTCCTCGACCGTGAGCAGGACTTCGTGGTTCGCCGCGAGGCGGAAGAGGAGGTCCTGATCGAGGGGTTTGGCGAAGCGCGCGTCGGCGACCGTCGCCGAGACGCCATAGGTGGCGAGATCCTCCGCCGCCTTCAGGGCCTCGGCCAAGCGTGTGCCAAGCGACAGGATGGCGACTTTGTTACCTTCGCGCAAAATCCGGCCGCGGCCGATCTCCAGGATTTTCCCCTTTGCGGGCAGGTCGATGCCGACTCCGTCGCCACGCGGATAGCGCAGAGCGATTGGTCCTTCGTCATAGGCCGCGGCGGTTGCCACCATATGCACGAGCTCGGCTTCGTCGGCCGCCGCCATGACGACAAAACCGGGAAGGATCCCGAGGAAGCATACGTCGAAAGAGCCGGCGTGGGTCGCGCCATCGGCGCCAACGAGGCCGGCCCGGTCGATGGCGAAGCGCACCGGCAATCTCTGAATGGCGACGTCATGGACGACCTGATCGTAGCCGCGCTGGAGGAAGGTCGAATAAATCGCGCAGAACGGCTTAAAACCTTCGGTCGCGAGGCCGGCGGCGAAGGTGATTGCATGTTGTTCCGCGATCCCTACGTCGAAGCTGCGCGCGGGAAAGACTTTTTGGAAAATATCGAGGCCCGTGCCGCCCGGCATCGCGGCGGTAATCGCGACGATCTTGTCGTCCTGCCGCGCCTCGGCGATCAAGGCATCGGCGAAGACCCGCGTATAGGAAGGCGCGTTCGCCTTGGGTTTCACCTGGATGCCGGTGACGACATCGAATGTATTGACGCCATGATACTTGTCTGTCGAGGCTTCGGCTGGAGCGTAACCTTTACCTTTTTGGGTCACGACATGGACCAGAATCGGCCCCAAGTCCACATCGCGGACATTTTTCAACACCGGAAGCAAATGGTCGAGATTGTGACCGTCGATCGGTCCGACATAATAAATGCCAAGCTCCTCGAACAGCGTTCCGCCGGCCCAGAAGTTGCGGGCGAATTCCTCGGTTTTGCGGGCCCTGTCATAGATGAATTTGGGCAGATGGCGACCGAGCTGCTTCGCCGTTTCGCGCACGGAGCGGTAGGTCCCGCCGGAGACGAGCCGCGCGAGGTAAGCGGACAAGGCGCCGGCCGGCGGCGCGATCGACATATCATTGTCGTTAAGAACGATGATAAGGCGCGAATGCATGGCGCCCGCATTGTTCATCGCCTCGTAAGCCATGCCGGCGGACATCGCGCCATCCCCGATTACGGAGATGACATGGGTTTTCTTGGCCGATAGCGTGTTGGCCACCGCCATTCCGAGCCCGGCGGAAATCGATGTCGAGGAATGTGCGGCGCCAAAATGATCGTATTCGCTCTCGGCGCGTTTGGTGAAGCCGGATAGGCCGCCGCCCCGGCGCAATGTCCGAATGCGGTCGCGCCGCCCGGTGAGAATCTTGTGCGGATAGGCTTGATGGCCAACGTCCCAAACCAACCGGTCGTTCGGCGTATCGAAAACATAATGAAGTGCAACCGTAAGCTCGACCACGCCAAGCCCGGCGCCGAGATGACCGCCCGTCACCGAGACCGCATCGATCGTCTCGGCGCGCAGCTCGGCCGCGACTTGGGCGAGATCGGACTCCTTCAGGCGCCGCAAATCGGCGGGCGCGGCGATCGTGTCGAGAAGCGGAGTCTTAGAAGATGTCGTCACGGGCGCCTCTTTGAAAACGAGACCTGAAAAAACAATCCCCAGAACCCGGCGTTGCGAAAGCGGTGAAACGCTTCAGGACTAAAACGAGGTAAGGTTTTGCCTAGCTGACCCTTCTGAAATTGTGAATAGCGAACAAAAGCGCAACCCGCAACGCTAACTGGCTCCGAGTTAAGCGCGTGGCACCATTTCATGCGCCGCTGCGACTTTTGCGTCACAGTTGATTAGCAATCCGGCAGGGATTTAAATCGCCGCTCCAGTCTTCGCAAGCTCGCGCGGGAGACTGAAAATGACCTCCTCTCGGACCCCGGGACCTTCTGGCACCAGCGTGCCACCCCATTCTTGAAGCCGCCCGATAACCTGCTCGACGAGGGCCTCCGGGACAGACGCGCCGGCCGCCACCCCCACCGTCGGCGTGCTTAGCGCCCACTGGCGCTCGATCTCGCTGGCGTTATCAACGAGATAAGCCGGAACCCCGTGTTTCTCAGCAACATCCTTAAGACGTGCAGAATTGTGACTGTGGGGCGAACCGACCACCAAGTGTCCGTCCGAAAAGAAGTTGAATCTGATGAATCTGTTGTGATTCAAGGGAGGCGGCCTGACTCGAGGAGAGCCGCCGGTGGACGTCCGAAAACCGCCCCAAATACAATCGTGACAAGCTGCGCTATCCGCGTGATCTGACGGACACGGAATGGTTGCACGTCGCGCCATTGCGTATATTTAAACCGTTGGATCAGGGTGGCTAGGAATTTGGGGGTTCCTTCGGCAAGGGGGTATGCGGAATTTGCAAAAAGGTCGATGGCACTGCGTTCCAACCGACCCAGCGGGGCAGGACGGTCTTTGATTGAAAATGGGTCTGGATTAGTTGGAATGAAGAACGCGTGCCCAACTGAGCGGGCTCCGGAGTTTTGGAAAGAGCCCGTTAGAGTCAGGGCGATAAACGCCGTCGGCGACGACGACGCGGGTGGCCGACTGACGCTCTACAGGTTCAGACCATCGATGCGGTTACCTTAATCGGACCTACTGAACGACGATATTCACCGACCGACTATTCGTAAGGCCACGGCTGTTGGTCGCCGTTAGTGTTATGACGTGAGCTCCACTCGAGAGAGGTTTGGTGGTTTTTATATGACCCCCAGCGCCAAGTGTCCCATCTCTATTCGAGGTCCAGATGAGATTGGACGCGGGTAGCATACCGTACTTCGGATCATACGCCGCGCCGGTGAATTCTGCGCTTTGCCGACGGAGGAGCCGTCCTCTCGCCGCGCCCAGAATTGATACGACTGGAGGGTGATCGGGAACTATAAAGGCTCCCGCCGAGTAAGCCTCTGTTGTATTGACGCCATCGCTGGCGCGTAATTTGATCCCCGCTTTCTGGGAGCCGGCTAGCAGCGCCGGATCGATTGTGACCGATTGCCTGGTCAAGCCCGAAGCGAGTGTAACCCAGCGCTGGTCGTCTCCGCTATTGAAAAGCACGGTGTAAGTCAGTGCGTCGCCGTCGGCATCGGCGCCGCGCCAGCTGACCGTCGCTTTCGCGCCCCAAGTCTCGCCATCGCGTGGGCGCAAGACCTTGAGGGTGGGGGAACTGCCGCTGACGGAGCGTTTCGCGACCGGCGTTATGCCGCGCTTCAGAATAATTTGATTGGTTCCCGCTTTCCAGGGAACCAACTCGCGAAACACGAGCGAACCCGAACCATCGTCGATACGAGCATCAAAGTGATAGGTCGATAAGGTTTGGCCATTGGCGTCTTGCAAGCTGACATTAAAAGAGCCACTGGTGGCCTTGGCCGGAGGTCAATGCCGTATGAAGAATGTGGAAGGGATAGAGGCTCACTTTGCCATTTTTGTCGAAATTGCCGCCGATCACCAATTTATCGACTGCAGCCTGAGCAGACTGTATCGCCACATTGGATGATGCGGCGAAGGAGCTCCATAAGCCATTATAGGTAAAAGGCGACACCCAACTATGCGTGTGGTCTTGAGAATCGTTCGCGCCGTAGGACATGAAATCATGGGCATGTTTGGAATTGTCAGCCGCGGCGATGCCCCCATGCGCATAGGGAAAGGCCGGATCGGTGGGCGGCATCTCGTGATGCGAGGTGCTCACATGCATCCGCCCGAAATTATGTGCGATTTCCTGCGCCCAGATCGAGCCATAGCTTTCTGGATCGCTGGCGGGCTTCGTCGAGGCCTCGATCGCGCGCGTATCGCCAAAAGCCGCTTTCCCCCGGGCGTTCGGCCACTCCACCAGATCCGCTCGGCGTAACGCCCAGTATATGCGTGTCAGAGGCGAGTGTGTTGTTGTCCTGGGAGAAGAGATCGTCGAGAATGTTCCCAAGATCGAAGAGCATCCGATCATTGTCGTGCGGCAGAACGAGACCAGTCGGGCGACTCGGGAGTAGCGTCATATTTATGCCCGACGGATCGGTCGGGAAATTTCCGCTGAGCGGAAAGACATTGTTGAAATAGCCACGGCCGCCCATTAAAGTCGCCCCGTCATCGGCCGTCAAATTCGAGTGTTGGTAGAAAAAGGGACGACGACAAGATCCAGCGGGCGCATTGCATGAAACTGGGCAGTCCAATTGGCGCAACCGTCGCAGATGAGCGACGCTCCGCCCGGGCCCTGCACATTCAGATGCTCAACTCGGAAATGGGTGAGCCCCTGTTGATAAAAATCGGATGAAAGGACGAAGTTCAGACTTTTGGCCAGATCGAGCCTTTTCGCGCCGACGTCTTGCGACCCGTCGACATCCGTTGTGCCGACCGATTGTGCGAGGAACGGCGTATTGCCTCCCTCCTGATAGCCTGACAGATCTCCGCGCACGCCTTGGATGAGCGTAGTTCCCCCGGTTGTCGCGAAATAGAGTCGGACCACGGTCGGCTTGCCAGCGCTTAGTGTCCGTCCGGAGAGAT
>QHBR01000417.1 GCA_003244015.1 Hyphomicrobiales bacterium
CGAATGAATCAGACCACTAGGAGAGCAAACCATGAGAAAGATCATCGCAATCACGCAGGTCACTCTCGACGCCGTCATGCAGTCGCCCGGCGGGCCGGAGGAAGATCCGAGGAACGGGTTCACCCACGGAGGCTGGGTCATGCCCTTCTGGGACGACGCCCTGAACCAGGCCATTGGCGAGACTATCGCCGGTGAGTTCGACATGCTTTTGGGACGCCGCACCTACGACATTTTCGCGGCGTACTGGCCGTATATGGGCGACGATCCCATCGCGAAGGCGTTCAACAAGGCGACGAAGTACGTCGTCACGCGCAGTCTCGACCGTTTCGACTGGGAGAACTCGCAGCGTATTGACGGCGACGTTGTTGAGGAGGTCCGCCAGCTTAAGGCATCGAACGGGCCCGAGTTGCACATCTGGGGCAGCAGTGAATTGCTGCAGGCGCTGATCGGCGCCGAACTCGTCGACGAATACTGCATCTGGGTCTATCCGTTGGTGCTCGGCGAAAGAAAGCGGCTGTTCGAAAACGGCGTTCCGCCACGCGGCCTTACCTTGGCTGAGACGCGAAGCACGCCGAAGGGCGTCCTCCTCAACACCTACCACCCGGCCGGCCCTCTCCCGGAGAGCTCATTCCAACCGCAAACTCCGTCGGAGGCGGAACTGGCGCGGCGCGAGAAGATCGTCTCCGAAGGCGCCGGAATCTAGGGTTCGGGCTCATTCAGAGCCAGAATGCGACGGCGGTTGCGAGGGCTACGGTGGACAGGAAGTTTGCAGCGAGCTTGTCGTAGCGGGTCGCGACGCGTCGGAATTCCTTGAGACGGCAGAAAGCGTTTTCGACGAGATGACGGTCGCGGTAGCGCCGCCTGTCGTATTGGACCGTGCGCTTTCGGTTGCGACGGCCAGGAATGACCGGCGTGGCACCGGCCTCGCGCAGGGAGCGTCTCAGCGCGTCGGCATCGTATCCCTTGTCGCCGATCAGGTATCCGACGCGGCCGGCGCGTTCGAGAAGCGAAGGTGCCGCCCGCACCGAAGGCTGCCCGCTGCGCCTTGATGTAGGTGCTGTCGATCGAGGCGCTCTTCGTGACGGCACCGGCTTCCACCAGTGCATCCAGCAGCTTGAGCCAGAAGCCGCGTCGCGACCACCGGTTGAAGCGGTTGTAGACCGTGGTTGACGGACCGTAATCCGGTCCCTGGACGAGGTTGTAGCAGGCGGCGCTACCGGGACCGCCATCTCATCGAAAACGCTTTCTGCCGTCTCAAGGACTTCCGACGCGTCGCGACCCGCTACGACAAGCTCGCTGCCAACTTCCTGTCCGTCGTAGCCCTCGCAACCGCCGTCGCATTCTGGCACTGATTGAGTCCGAACCCTAGCGGCGCGCTCGAAGGGCCGGCCGCGGCCTAGCGCGACGAGTTGCATCGAACCGAGCGGGATCGTTTCCGCGCCGGTCTCGATACATTGATCGAGCAGAGCCGCGGGCGGATCAATCAAGAATTCCGCTTGCACGCCCACGGCGCGGATTATTACTGGTTCCGCATGAAAGCACGTCCCGTCGCCGGAACCAACGGCGAGGTGGTCCGTATTATTAATCCGTCCATAAGTATTTTCGCAATTTTGACGGCGCGGAGCCCAAGTGATTCATCGAGAGCATGGGAAATAACGACGCTGGAGGCTCTGCGCATCCGCGCTCCTGAGCTCGTAGAGGGGCAGTGCGTGCAGGCGGGCGAAAGCCGCACGGTTGTCGCGCGAGCTTTGGGCGTCACCGTGCGGACAATGGATGGGGAGCGTATGGGGAGCTTCCTTCAGACGCCCGAAGGGGGAAGAGCCGGAAGGAAGCGAGGCGTTCTGGCGCGTTACGGCGCGGCGGTTTTGGCGCGTTGAAGGACAAACCGCTATTCGGCCGGCCGCCGAAGTTGAACGCGCGCGCGAAAATGGATTTGAGAATGGGGAGTATTCGGCAAGGGTCGCTCGCAAGGCGCATCGCAATCAGTGCGATCGCGCTCTATGCTCTCTTGTTGCAGGGCTTTCTTGCTGCATCTGCGCCGGCCGCGGCCTTCGACTTCCCGGGCGGCATTAGTTGCGCGCTGGATGGATCGAATTCCGGAACGCCCAGCGGCGATCCTGCCCGTCATCACGGTCTTTGTTGCATTCTCGCTTGCGCTACCGCTGGCTGCGCCTATGTCGCCTTGGTTTCGACGCTCGCGGTTTTTCCGCCGCGCGTTTCCTCGGCATTTGACTTCGCGCCGGCAGAAGGGCTCCCCGCCCTCCGTCCGCTCAAATATTATTTTACCGTGCGCGGTCCCCCGATCAGCCTCTGATCGTGCCCTCGCTGCCCGGTTTCCCTGGCTCCCATAAGCGATCCTATCGCCGCTTAGCGTGACTTCCTGCCCGCGCCGCGGGACCGCACATCGTTACCGCCGGTTTCGCCGGAGGAGCGACCGGTCAAGGCCATCGGGAGAGGGCATAAGGCTGAGGAACAAGAGCCCTGATCAAGCCGGCACGTATGGCTTTCGCGGCGCGCAATAGCGCGGGCGTCCGTTTAGCCAGAACGCTTTTCCATTCGCTCGACCGGCGTGACCCTTTGCGGCCCCGGTCCTCGTCATGAGGTCATCCCATGTTCCATTTCGATGTCGGCATCGCCGACTTGGTGTTTGCCAAGATCTTCGCTTGGTCCTTGCTACGCGCTCAACCCGCGGAGGCAGCTTATGTCCGCGTTTGAGGCTGTACTCGCGGGCCTCTTTCACGCCCATGCTCATGAATTGCACGCCTTTGCCCGGCGCCGCGCAGGACGCCAGGAGGCGGAGGATATCGTGCAGGACACCTCTCTCCGTCTGCTTCAGCGCGGCGCCGCTGCAACCCTCGAACATCCGCGCGCCAATCTGTTTCGCATTGCCGCCCATCTGGCGGTAGATCTGGCGCGAAAGACCAAAATCAGATCCCGCTATGCTTGCGAAAATGTCGAACTCGACCACCTCTCGGGGAATACTGGAAGTCCTGAGGCGGCTAGCGAAGGCGCGTGGGAGCTGCGGCGGCTTCAGGCTGCCCTTGCCGAACTGCCGCCGCTCTGCCGCGCCGCCTTTCTTCTCAATCGGATCGATGGTCTGACCTATGCCGAGATCGCGGAACGGCTCGGTCTCTCCGTACGCACGATTGACCGCTATATGGTCAGGGCATGGATCCATGTGCGCGGGCAAACTGGACGTGGATTGGACTGCTGATCGAAGATGAGCTTGATTCGCGAAGTTGGAAATTAGTTTCGCGAAAAAGTCATGCGAACCAGAAGTGGTGATGGCGCCGCGTTTGGTGCCTTCCCTGTCCTCCAGGGCTCCGAGCATCAAAGTCTCGGGCTTTTGCGCATGTTCGCCAATGTTGGCTTTGTGATAGCGTGCGCTGTCCATCATAAATCCCTTCGAATGTTATCAGGCGATCGTGGCCGTCCCGTATTACCCGTTGCGAGAAAAGATAAAGCGCTAAAACTCGGCTTCTTCATTCTGTTTGCTGGTCAAGAAAAAAGCCCTTTTCGGAGCTCGGCGCGCGAGGAGTCGGCGACATGCTGATTTTGGCCGCTCTATAGATTTGAAGATAGAATTATGCGACAAGCAGCGCACCTGAGAGAACGCAGAACCGCAAGGATTTCTATGAGTTTTGCGGTTCGCCCGTCTCAGCTTGGTTGGAATACGAACTTCCCAGTCACCCTATCATGATAAGCAAAGGCATCATGGACACTTCACTCGAACGCATCCGCGCGAAGATCGCTGAACTGGAGACGAAGCTCGCCGATCTTCGCATCACCGAGCGCGAGCTCCAGGCCCTCGAAAAGCTTCCGGCGCGAAAGACACGAACTGCGCCGGGGCCAAAGCCAAGACGCAAGCCGCAGGCAAGCAACCAAGAGGAGTCGCGCCAGACCATCGGCGCGGCGATCGCCGGCGTCCTGGGCCAGCATGGCGCCCTTTCGGCGGCCGAGATCGCCGATCATGTCAAGGCGGCAGGCCGAGACATCAGCAATCGAGCCGTATCCTTTTCGCTTCAAGCGTTGAAAAAGCGCGGCCTCGTCAAAAGCGCGGACGGCAAGTGGACGCTGCTGAAGGCCCGCTCTCGGCGAGCTCGCCCATGATGGATCACCTAATGATGGAACATCTAATGGCTTGCGGCGGGCCCTGCTCGTTTGTCATGCTCGTGTTCGAGACCTAGGCGCGGCTGGGCAACATAGTAATCCGTGACGCCATCGCGCCCGAGGCTATCGGAATGGGCTTGGAGCACGCGGGCAGGCCGCCCTGCGCCATTTGCACGTCTCGGGCCTTTGTCTCGTTGCACCGGAAACACCCTTCGAAGCTCCACAGCCGACCGAAACCCAACTGTTCATGGATGATTGAACAGCCGGTTGGCTGCGGCTAAGTGGATTTCTGCCATGGTCATGCTGCAACCGCGATTGTGTCAACGCAAGATCGGCAGATCGATCGACTCTTCGGGACGGCTCCATCGCGCCAGCCCGATACCACATATCAGTTCAACGGATTCATTGCCCCCGGATTGCAGAAGACGTTGCGCGATTTCGAATAGTCGCTGGTAATCGCGATGGAATGGCGGCGGCTTTATCGCGCTCCGCCCATTCGGTCCAAGGACTAGCACAATAAGCTCCAAGTGCTTCCCGTAGTGACGGGCGATCCTCCAAACGCAGCATCACATCGAAGAACACAGCCGGCGTTTCGTCCTTTTTGTCGGTCCTTACCGACGGAACGCAATCATCCCGCCGCGCTTCCCTAGCCTCTATCATGCGATCTTTTTCGGCTATCAGCACGCGGGTGTGCTGTCCCTCACGGGTTACAGGCGGCTTGGCCGGGTCATTGGGAACATCCACCCATGTACGGCACGCTTCATCGACCTGCGGAGGAGTCGTGCGCTGAAAGCATTTCGACGGTGACGAAAGGCGCGGCGACCTTTTTGTCCGGCCCCAGCTCCTTGAACACCGCCGAAATATCGAACAGCGCCGTTGGACAAAAGTCGGCACAATGCGTATAGCCGAAAAACACCAGATAGGATGCCCCACAAGATCCGCATTCGTCACTACGCGGCCGTCCCGCCTGATCATGCGCGGCCAGCGCCAGTGCCAATATATTAGAAAACTCCCGCGCCATGCCGCGCCCATTTCTTAAAGTTTAGCTTGAACTCCGGTGCATCCCCGAGATGAGCAAGGGAGGACCTGCTCCTGCCATTGCCCTTCATAGACGTTTCATTGGATCGGACTTTGCCACGTCCTGGTAAAACATCGAGCAAATTGCTTCGACGCCAGCTTGGCGGAACGGTACACGACGATATCACAAAAAAGTTCCTTAATGCAGATCGGATTGCGTGGTCGAAGTGTCGTCCATTGTGCTTATGATACGTTACTGTGGGGTAGAAAATGCCGATAGAGCCAGTTTCGACGTACTCTTTCCTGACGATAGCATTTGACGTTTCGAAACTTGCAAATCCGGCATCGGCCTTCGGTTGGGCACCTCGAAAAATATTC
>QHBR01000147.1 GCA_003244015.1 Hyphomicrobiales bacterium
GTGTTAGAGTCGATCCACTAGCGGCCGGATTCTCTGCGTGCGTTTTGGCGTTGCAATCACGGTCGTCATATGGGGCGATCGTGAGATCCTTGTTGCTCCGCTTTATTTCGCCAACGATCACCCCGCCGGCCTCATTGGCCTCGATTGCCGCGAGTACGTCGTACGCCTTCCGATTGTAGCCCATCGGTCCACCGAAGTAGATGGTACCCAATTCGAACCTCCAATGCTATTTGGCCAATGCTCCGTCGATGAGCATCATTTTACTGAATATCACTTCCTTAGTGAAACTAAGCCGAAGATAGGGTGCCATCGCGGATCGTTTTGGAATTTGATGACGCGTCTCCAGGCAGCATGACGCTATCTGATCATGCGGCGAAGTCAATGAGCTGATCGAATGGCTTGTCGGTGAGGCTTTGCCAGCCGTCGCGTTTTCGCATCGTGATCTGGCCTGACGCGAGCAGCGCGCAGAACAGCATTGCGGCGGTCTTTTGCGTGGCAAAGTCCGCAAGAACGGGAACCGATTCCGCGACTCCGTCACCGGCGACTTCCACGTCATCAACAAAAAGGATTTTCGGGTTGCGACGTGAATGGGGTATAGTATTTTCGATGTAAGGATTTCACCATGGGCGTAGCACGTAACGGTCGCGGCGTGGCGGTCGCGGTAGTGATTGTTGGCTTGGTTCAAACCATCGCGTTCCCGAGTATCGCGCGCGCGGGATTTTTCGACCTTTTATTTGGGGAGCCGTTCCAGAGTCGGGCGGTCAGGCCTTATGAAGCCTATCCGGGTCAATGGGGCGCCCATCCCCGTTTCCGCCGGCACGCGGACCGTGGTTTCCATAAACATGAACACAAACTCACGGTGCGCCGGAAGCTAAACGCCGCCGATGAAATGGATTATCCAGGGCGGCCCCCGGCACCGGCGGATATTATGGACGACGATAGCCTGCGGCCTGGCGATGCGGTGATGACGGCAAATGGTATAAGGATTTTTATCGGCTTGTCGGGCACCCCTCACGCGCCGCAGGATTTTAGGAAACTATCTGAAATCAATGGGTTTTCCAAGCGCGAACGCAAGGCCCTCGCCGCTCTTGACGCCCAAGTTTCCGGTCCGAACGGCAACCCCGGCATGGCTACCGGCCGCTCGGCAAGCGAACTCAAACTCGTTTTTGGGGAAACCATCACAGACCCCCGAGGCCGCTCGATCCGCTACGTCGGACCGTAAGCGGCGGCGTCATCGGAAGCCGGTCTCCGTCGCCGCTGTTTTCGGAGCACTCCCGCTCGTCGTGAAGCGGATCTTGTTCCCCGCCGTGGCCCATGGTGAGCAGTACGTCTCCCGCGATCGCCCGGGAGATCCGGCTTTGCCGCGCCAAGGCCTCGCGATCGAGCGCGTCGATAAATGTGCGCGCCGCGTCGAGCGAGCGCTCGATCCGCAAAGCGATATAGCCCACAACGCCGGTGTCGACGACAAGCTGCCGGTCGATCAGCAGCTTGACGAGAACGGCCCGCATCAGGGCATCGTCCGGGGGCCCGATCGCGGCCGTTGGGGCGAGACGCAAACGCGACAAGAGATCGGCAGTCCGCAAGCCCCAGGCATCCGGCGGCGTTTTCGCGGTGAGAACCAGGGCCGTGCCGCGCTCGCGCATCAAATTGACAAGGTGGAATAGCTGCGCTTCGGATTGGCCGATCGCATCTGCGTCGTCGAGGAGAAGCGGCCCGGCGGCGGCCAGCGCTTCTATATCCGCCGCCGCCAGGGAAACAGCGGATTGAATGCCGGCTTTGGCGAGCGAAGCCCAAATCGCGCCAAGGTGGCTTTTGCCGGCCCCTGACGGCCCCAAAATGAGCAGTGTCCGCTCCGGCCAGCAGGGCCAGAGTTCGATCATCGCATATGCTTGTTCGTTCGAACCAGACACGAAGAAATTCTCGCGTTCGTAGCCTGGGTCCGGGGCGAGATTCAGCGTCAATTGAGGGTTCGCGGGCCGCGCCTGGCGGGGTTTTTCGCCGGCCATCTCAATGGTCCTCGTCATCGGGATGCGGCATGGTCGATTGGAGAAGAATTCGAGGGTCGGGCCCAGCCGTGCTCGTATAAAGATTGCTTGCACGGTAGCGCCTTACCGCAAAACGCAAGATCACACCGGCAGCGGCGGCAAAGGGAACTGCCGTAATGAGGCCGGTGAAACCGAACAGGCTGCCGAACGCCAGAAGCGCGAAAATCAGCCACACCGGGTGCAGTCCGATCGATTCGCCGACGAGCTTCGGCGACAAAATATTGCCTTCGAGGAATTGGCCAACCAAAACGACGCCAAGCGACATGGCGAGCAACTTCCATTGCGGCCAATCCTGGACGATCGCGACCGTCGAGGACAAGATCAGGGCGATCAGGGAGCCGACATAGGGGATGAAGCTCAAGAGCCCTGCCGAGACGCCAATCAAAAGACCAAAATTGAGCCCGATCAGCGAAAGTCCGATGCCGTACCATGCGCCCAAAAAAAGACATACCATCGATTGGCCGCGCAAAAATCCCGCCAAGGACCTGTCGATCTCGCGGGCGAGCGCCCGCGCCGTCTCGCGGTGACGCAGCGGCACAAGCCCATCGATCGTCGCGATCATCTTGTCCCAATCGTGAAGCATATAAAAAGTGACGACCGGCGTCACGACAAGGAGCGAAATCAGGCTGATCAGCGCCGCGCCGCCGGTCAAGAGCGATTTCAAAAACGAAGCTGCCCATTGCGCTGCCTGGGCGACGAGATCCTGTGTAGCGGATGCCAGTTCGTTACCTCCTTCGTTACTAAAGCCAAGCTTATTCATCAAAACGCCGCCATAGCCTTGCGAAAAACGCGAAATCAGTTCCTCCAGCTTGACGGCATAGGCCGGCAACGCCTCGGTGAAACTTACGAGCTGGCGCCAAACAACAGGCCCGATCAAAATTGAAATCGAGACCACGATAAGCACGAAGCAAGCCATGATGAGGAGTGTCGCGCCGAGCCGGTTGAAGCCAAGCCGCTCCAGCCGATCGACGACGGGGTCCAAAAGATAGCCAAGCGCGAAGGCGGCGGCGAAAGGCAGAAGCACGCCGCTGAAAAGCCACAGCGATAGAACGAGGAGCAAAAATGCGCCGATCCAAAAGCCGATCTGCCATTCGATCCGCATAACCGCCGCCGCTTCCCGCCAACTCTTGCCAACCGCTTTCCCAAACAGGGGTCGCTTTCCGCGATCCATGTATCATATACTCGAGGTATCGTATAAGAATTCGGCCGGTATACTGTCGAGCCAAATTGTCGAGACGGGCACGTCCTATTCATAATGCCCTTCCACCTGCCGCCGTCGCGTCAAAGATTCATGTGTTTGATCCATTGGCCAAGATAGGCCGCTGTCGAGGCAAGGGTCAGCGCCGCTACCGCATAAAGCGAAACATCGAACCAGGCGCCGGCCGGAAAATCGAAAGCCTTGACGCCGAGAACCATCGCCGCGAAGCTTATTTGCGCGGCCGTTGTGAACTTCGAGATCGTCAGCGGCTTGACCTTTATCGGCTTGCGCATGATGAGCGAAATCATGAAGGCGCCGATAATCATGATATCGCGCGCGACGACGAGGATAGCGATCGTCGCGGGAAGCACTTCGGCGATGGCGAGCGAGACATAGATTGAGACGATCAGCGCCTTGTCGGCCAAGGGATCGAGATAGGCGCCGAGTTCGCTCCGCAGATCAAAGGTATTGGCAAGCCAGCCATCGACCGCGTCGGAAAGGCCCGCGACGATGAAGACGATGCAGGCCTCCTTCCAGCGCTGCGCGGCGATCATCGCGACGATCGCCGGCGCGAGCACGAGGCGGCCGAGCGTGATCAGGTTGGGCAGACTGCGGTGATAAGAAAACATCGCTCCGTTTCGAAAAATTGAATTGGCAGCTTGGACGGATTGCCGCGATTGGACCTCCCGTCCCGCCAAGGCCAGTCCGCCCGGGTCGCAAAGAAGCTTGCCAGAGTTCTAAATGCCAGAGCATCCGCGGAGAGGCCTTGCTGAATTCAACAGCGCGCGGATTGCCAAGGACCATGGGGAGTATCCGTCCATGCGTCTAACATGGCTACAATCCGATCCCAATAGCGCGGTTTGGCCCTTGCGGCGAACTTCGGCGATCTTGCTTTGGCAGGCACGAGGGAATAGAGCAATTTCGGCAACCCGCTTCTGGAATCGAGAAAAATTTGATGATTCAATGACCTTGCGCTCTTTTCGTTGCGTGAAACAGGGACGAACTCGCGCACTCGTGGCGTTCGCACGGGATCGAAATGAAAAATAAAAATGGCCTCACCTATGCGGGAGCGGGCGTCGATATCGATGCTGGCATTGCCATGGTCGAAAAGATCAAGCCGCTCATGCGCGCCACAAGGCGGCCCGGCGCGGATGCCGAAATCGGCGGCTTCGGCGGAATTTTCGATCTCAAGGCAGCGGGCTTTACCGATCCGATTCTCGTCGCCGCGAACGACGGGGTTGGCACCAAGGTCAAAATCGCGACCCTGACGGGTATTCACGGCACGATTGGGATCGATCTCGTCGCGATGTGCGTCAACGACCTCGTCGTGCAGGGTGCCGAGCCGCTTTTTTTCCTCGATTATTTTGCTACCGGAAAGCTCGATCCAGAAGTTGGAGCGGAAGTCGTCAAGGGCATCGTAGCAGGCTGCATCGAGGCGGGCGCGGCGCTGATCGGCGGCGAAACCGCCGAGATGCCGGGTCTTTACAGCGGCGCCGATTACGACCTCGCGGGCTTCGCCATCGGTGCGGTCGAGCGCGGCAAACTCTTGCCGCGAGCGGACGTCAAGGCGGGCGATCATCTCCTAGGCCTGCCCTCTTCCGGTCTCCATTCCAACGGTTTTTCGCTGGTGCGCAAAATCGTCGAACGAGCCTCCCTCGCCTGGACGGACCCCGCGCCTTTCGCGCCAGGAAAAACCGTCGGAGAAGCGCTGCTTGCTCCAACCCGCATCTATGTGAAGCCCGTTTTGCGCGTGTTGGCCGGGACGAATGGCGTAAGAGCCTTGGCTCATATCACCGGCGGCGGCTTTCGAGACAATCTTCCGCGCGTCTTTCCAAAAAATCTTGGGGTCGAAATCGATCTGTCGGCGATTCCGGTTCCAAAAGTCTTTGCTTGGCTCGCGGCTAACGGCGGCGTCGCCGAGCCCGAGATGCTGCGCACGTTCAATTGCGGCATCGGAATGGTTGCCATTGTCGATTCGGGCAAGGCCGCCGAGGTTTTGCGCGCCTTCCGCTCGGAGGCGGAAAACCCGGTCGCGCTCGGCCGCGTCGTGGCGATTGAGGCGGGCGATCGGGTCGTCTATTCTGGGCGGCTCGTGTTGTGACGCTCCGACGCAAACGCACGGCGATCCTTATTTCCGGCCGCGGCTCCAACATGCGGGCACTTATCGAGCGCGCGCGAGATCCATCTTACCCAGCCGAAATCGTGCTTGTCTTGTCCAGCCGGCCGGATGCCACGGGATTGGCCTTCGCCAAGGAAAACGGTGTCGCCAGTTCCGTCGTCGACCATAAAATCTATGCCGGGCGCGAAGAATTCGAGCGTTCGATGCAGGTCCTGCTCGAATTGCATCGGATCGAGCTGATCTGCCTCGCCGGTTTCATGCGGATGCTGACGCCCTGGTTCATCAGCCAATGGCCGGGGCGGCTTTTGAACATTCACCCGGCGCTTTTGCCTGCTTATCGCGGTCTCGACACGCATGCGCGGGCCTTGGCGGACGGCGTAAGAATCCACGGCTGCACCGTGCATTTCGTGGTGCCCGCGATGGACGAAGGCCCGATTATCGCGCAGGCGGCGGTCGCGGTCCTCGATTCCGATACGCCCGCCTCGCTCGCCGCCCGTGTTCTCGCGGAAGAGCACGCGATCTATCCGGCCGCGCTCGCCTGCGTCGCCGAAGGCCACCTGCGGGTCGAAGGCAATCGCGTATTTACGCGCGAGCCCGCGACCGAGCTGGTGCCTTTGCGGGTTCCTTTCAAAGGTAGGAAAGCAAGCCGGAGGCGAATTGGTGGCTGATGACCTGCTTGCTGCTCCCACAGATGCGTGTGAGGCTGGCACCGCACCCTGAAATTCCGCTTCAGTACATCTGTCTTCCGCCGAACTCACAAGTCGCGTTGAGCGTAACCAGACGAGGACTCATAATTATTCAAGCACTCGGACAAGGAGGTGCGAAAGTCCAGGTCGAAGTGCAGGATCGTATCACGTTGCTCGGGACGAAACGGAGTGTATTGACTATCGGGCGAAAATCCGTGCTTTGAGCCCACTTAACCTGACGCGAGTCGGTAGCGAACGCGTCGACGAATAGAACGCCGCGCTCGGCGTGCCTGTATATAATTATCCTCATGGAGAATTTTTCAAAATATTCATGATTATTTAACGCACCGATAGCGCCGTTGCGAGTCAGAAATGCCTGGAACTCAAACTCGTCTTCCTTACCAACGCTATAGCTATATATTATATCTGTTAGCTTCCGCACCCGCTTCCTCTCACTATAGAAATCCTCGATGCATGCTCGAACAGCTCTATAATAGCTTCCATGCTTAATTGGTTGAATTGGAAGCCCTGAAACTTTCCATGGACCAAGACCGAACCAACCTCCCAAACCGGCTCCAAGGTAAAATCCTCCAAAGAAAACGGCCGAGAAAAATACAATTTTTCCGATAACCTTCCAACCGCCCCAACCATGACCAGGCTCCTGTAGATTGTCCTTGCGGTTGTTTTCCTCGGCTCCTGGCTTAGCTCCTGGCTTACCGTTTTGAATAACAAGCGCGGCCATTTCTCATTTCCTTGCCGTATTCTGTTGCGAAATTCTCGTTCCAAACAATTCATCGACAATAAGCCCAAGGAAACTACCAAGTATTGTCTCAAGCAGCGCCAGTCTATCCTTCAAGTCAAGCCTAAGGTTGCCAGCAGCCTTAAAACTATAAAGTGAATAAATTATAAATGCACATAATACTAATGTAAAAAATATAGATATCACAACGAAAGGGGTTGAGATTTCTCGAGTAGCATTAACATCTTGAGTATTTTGGGGGCATCTCGAAAAATACC
>QHBR01000415.1 GCA_003244015.1 Hyphomicrobiales bacterium
GCCAAATGTCGTTTTCGGCGGCCAAAGCGACTGTTCGGGTTCAAGGGAACAACGGACGGGGACCCAAGCTGAGGAACAGGCTTCAATGCCCATGGATGAGCCGGTCTCCCGTCCGCCGCCGCTGGCGATGCCATAGCACCAACCGCACCACCTAAGTTACAAGGATGAGGACGAGGCCTTTGAAACTGGCTCTTAAGACTCGCCGCCGGTCTGTTCGCTCGCCAGCGGATCGACGACACCGTCGATCAGATTGGCCGCAAACAGCGTTTCGGAGGCGAGCGCCCGGCGCAGCGGACGCAGGCGGGCAACCGTCGTCGCGATCTCATCCTCGCGCGCGAAAAGCGCCGCCCGCGCCTCGGCCACGCACACTGCTCGAAACCGGCACGTCTCGCCCGGACGCATCTGCGCGAGCCTGCCGATGTCGGCGCGCGCGACATGACCAAGCTTTGGATAACCGCCGGTCGGCTGGCGATCGGCCATGAGAACGAGCGGCTGCTTGTCGCCGGCGATTTGGATCGCGCCGAGCGCAACGCCATCCGACACGATGTCGTAACCCCCCGCGTGCGCGATTTTCGGCCCATCGAGCCGATAGGCCATTCGGTCGGCCATCGGCGTTAGCGTGAATGCGCCAGCGAAAAAGGCGCTCAGAGTCTCGGCCGCGAAATAATCGTCTTGCGGGCCAAGCACGACGCGGAACGGATCGGGCGCGCGGGCAAGCCATGGCGCGTCGATCGTTGCCTCGAAGCTTGCGCCGTCCAGCCTCTCCGTCGAATCGGCGGGCAAGACATCGCCTGCCCGCAGCATGGCCCCTCGATTCCGCCCATCGCGGAGCGCATATGGGTTGCCCGGCTGCCCATCGTAACTGGCGTCCCGACGCCGCCTTCGACCGCGAGATAAGCGAAGGTGCCGGAATCGCCAGCTCGCGCCGCCAGGACCTCGCCAGGCTGCAACAGGAGGCGCGCCGCGATTGGCAGCAGTTCGCCATCACGCCGCCAGGCAAAAAGCCCGCCCGCAAAGGCAAGCGCGAGCGGCGCGCCTTCGCAGATTGCCAACCGGAACTTCGATTGCCGCCGCGCGATCATCGTTGCCAAGGGCGTAATTGGCGGTCCGGAACGCAACCCAGTCCATGGGTCCCGCCGGGGTCACGCCATAGCGTAGATAGCCGAGGCGCCCGCCGTCCTGAATGGTCGCGCCCGGACCGGCGCGTAGCACGCGCAGGCGTCCACCCATGTCAGTTCTCATCCAAATATTCGTGGCGTGCGCAAAACTCTCCGGCGTCCGCCGCCGTGCTCATGGCGTCGAAGGTGGCGGGATCGATCCGTTCGAAACACATCTCGTCGCCGATGCCGGCGAGAAAAACCCGCTCGCGCCGGGGGTCGAACATTTTGACCGGCGTGCGGCCGATCCCGTACCAGCCGGTCGGCATGGCGCAGCTGGCGATGAGCGCCTGACCGCCCGCGATTAGCAACGATCCGGGCGGCACTGGGGCCCGCGGCGCGGCGCGGCGCGGGATCGTGAGTTCTCGTGCAAGGCCACCGAGAAACGTGAACCCGGGCGCGAAGCCATACATATAGACGCGGTAGCGCGCGCCCTGATGCAGGCCGGTGATGCGCGCGCGCGGCAAACCGAGAAGCGCTTCGACCTCGGCGATGTCCTCGCCATGCGGCGGATCATAGCAGGCCGGGATGCGCCAGCGTCGTTGCCGCGTCCGCGGAGGGGCCGACGCGTAATCGAGCCCCGCGAGGGCATCGGCGAGCGCCTCCGTCGTCAAGCGGCGCGGATCGAAATGAATCATCAAGGAACGATAGGTCGGCACTGTCTCGGTCACGCCTTCCCATTTCGCCACGTTTACGGCGGCGTCGAGCGCCAATACCCGGTCATGGATCTTGGGGTCGATGGTGTCGCCGAATTCGACAACGAGCGCCGATTCTCCGGCGGGCAGATAGCGTGGCTCCGGTAAATTTGTCATGCCGAAGGCTCCTCAAGCCGCCACGAAGGGCGCGAGTGCAATCCCGGCTTTCTCAAGGCGCGCGCGCAAGGCCTTCGCCATCGCAACTGCGTTCGGGCTATCGCCGTGGACACAGATGCTATCGATGCCAGTAGCCAAACGCTTGCCGGAGACTGTGATGATTGCGCCTTCCGATACCATGGCGAGGACGCGCTCGGCGGCTTCCGCCGCTTCGTGCAGAACCGCGCCGGGGGCGGACCTTTCGACAAGACGGCCCGCATCCGTATAGGCACGATCGGCAAAAATTTCGCGGGCGACCGCAAGTCCTTGCGCAAGGCCCGCCGTTTCCAATTTCGTTCCGGCGGGAGCGAGAAAGGAAAGGTTTGGCGCAACAGCTTTCACTGCCCGCGCGATTGCCCGCGCGATCGTTTCGTCCTGCGCCGCGATATTGCTCAGGGCGCCATGGATCTTCACATGGCCAAGCCTTGCCCCCGCATAGGTGGCAAGCGCGTTCGCCGCGCCGATCTGATAGGCGACGAGCCGCTCGATTTCTCCCACCGTGAACGGCAATCCGCGGCGGCCGAATCCCCAGAGATCGGGAAATCCGGGATGGGCTCCGATCGCGACCCCCTTGGCCTTCGCGGCCATGAAGGTTTTTGCCATGATTTCCGGATCGCCGGCATGAAAGCCGCAGGCGACATTGACGCTCGTGACAATATCGAGCATGGCGTCGTCGTCGCCGATCCGGTAGGCGCCAAAACCTTCGCCGCAATCGCAATTCAAATCGACGCTGCGCATGGCTTTCTACCTTTATAGCGGCGGCGGTTTCACGCCGCCCGATTGCCGTGGCGGATCTGCAACAATTTCCTCGCGCCTAAAACCCTGCGCATAAAGCAGCGCGGTGAGATCGCCGTGATCGATCCGCGCATGGGCGGCGGCGACGACCTTGGGTTTGGCGCGAAAGGCAACGCCGAGCCCCGCGGCTTCGAGCATCGCGAGATCGTTGGCGCCGTCGCCAATCGCGAGAGTCTCCGCGACGGAGAGGCCATGCTTTTCGCGCAATTGCGTTAGTGCTTTGAGTTTGGCGTCCTTGCCGAGGACGGGCTCCGCGACAAGCCCGCTAAGCCTGCCGTCCTCGCCGAAAAGAAGCTCGTTGGCGTGATGTTCGTGAAAGCCGATCCTTTCCGCGATGACGGATGTAAAGATCGAGAACCCGCCCGAGACTAGCACGGTATGCGCACCATTGGCCCGCATGGTTTGGACTAAGGCGCGTCCGCCCGGCGTCAAGGTAATTTTATTGGCGATCACGCCCAAGATGGTAGCGCGGTCGAGGCCCTTGAGCAAAGCAGTTCGCTCGCGTAACGCCGGTTCGAAGGCGATTTCGCCGCGCATCGCGCGTCCGGTGATAGCAGCGACTTGGGCCCGCTTGCCGGTTTCAGCGGCGAGTTCGTCGATACATTCCTGGCCGATCATGGTCGAATCCATGTCGGCCAGCAAGAGCTTCTTGCGCCGCCCTTGCGCTCTTTGCACGACGACATCGACGGCGGCATTATCGAGAGCGGAACGGACCCTATCCGCGATGGCTCTTGCGCCGGCGGCGGGTCCTGGGGCGAAAGCAATGTCGGCGGCAATACAAGGATCGAGCCAGTTCAACGGCCCTGGCCGTCTTAAAGCTTCGCTGGCTCGCCGGAGCATATCTTTGGTCAAAACCGGAAACGCCGGGTCGCAGACAAGCGTTGCAACATGCGTCATTGAGCGTCTCGGGCTAACTCACTACGCTGGAGCCCTGCCTTCCAGCAGATAATTGCCTGGCGGCGAGATCGATTGGTGTTATTTCATCCCAAGACAGGGATCAAACGCAACTCTCTTTCGATAAATCAGGGCCGCATTGAAGCCATTGACGGGTTTCCTTCGCGGCGCTTGCCTGCTATCCGGGCGCGATGGCAACTCACGCGCTTGAAAACATCCGCAATTTTTCCATTGTCGCCCATATCGATCATGGCAAATCCACCCTCGCCGACCGGCTCATCCAGGGCACCGGTGCGGTCGCCGAGCGGGATATGGTCGAGCAGGTGCTGGATTCGATGGATATCGAGCGCGAGCGCGGCATTACCATCAAGGCGCAGACGGTGCGCCTCGACTACATGGCGCGCGACGGCAAGACTTATATTTTGAATTTGATGGACACGCCGGGCCACGTCGATTTCGCCTATGAAGTGTCGCGATCGCTCGCCGCCTGCGAAGGCTCGTTGCTGGTGGTGGACGCGAGCCAGGGCGTCGAGGCGCAGACGCTTGCCAACGTCTATCATGCGCTCGATGCCGGCCATGAGATCGTGCCGGTGTTGAACAAAATCGATCTTCCCGCCGCCGAGCCCGAGCGCATCAAGCGGCAGATCGAGGATGTGATCGGGCTCGATGCCTCGCAGGCCGTGCTCATTTCGGCGAAGACCGGGCAGGGCATCGATCAGGTTTTGGAGGCGATCGTCACCCGCCTGCCGCCGCCGCAAGGGGACGACACCGCGCCCTTGAAGGCGCTGTTGGTCGATTCCTGGTACGACGCCTATCTCGGCGTCGTCGTGCTCGTGCGCGTCATCGACGGAACGCTCAAGAAGCACCAGAAGATCGAGATGATAAGAACGAATGCCCATTACGAGATCGACAAAATTGGGGTGTTCCGGCCAAAAATGCAGGATGTGGCGGAGCTCTTGCCGGGCGAAGTCGGCTTCATCACCGCACAGATCAAAGAGGTCGCCGACACGCGAGTCGGAGACACGATCACCGATGCACGCCGCCCTTGCGCCGAAGCGCTGCCCGGCTTTAAGCCGGCGCAGCCGGTGGTTTTCTGCGGGCTGTTTCCGGTCGATGCGGCGAATTTCGGCGATCTTCGCGCGGCAATGGGGCGGCTTCGTCTTAACGACGCGAGCTTTTCCTACGAGATGGAGAGTTCGGCGGCTCTCGGCTTCGGTTTCCGCTGCGGGTTTCTGGGGCTCCTGCATCTCGAAATCATTCAGGAGCGGCTGGAGCGCGAGTTCAATCTCGATCTCATCGCGACCGCGCCTTCAGTCATCTACCGGATTCTTAAGCGCGGCGGGGATTTGCTTGAATTGCATAATCCGGCCGATATGCCAGATCCGGCGAAGATCGAGGCAATCGAGGAGCCCTGGATTCGCGCGACGATCCTGACGCCGGACGATTATCTCGGCGCGGTCTTAAAGCTCTGCCAGGAGCGGCGCGGCGTGCAGGCCGATTTGAGCTATGCCGGGAGCCGCGCGATGGCGACCTATGATTTGCCGCTCAACGAAGTCGTGTTCGATTTCTACGACCGGCTGAAATCGATCTCGAAGGGCTATGCGAGTTTCGATTATGCGATCACGAAATATCGCCCAGGCGATCTCGTGAAGATGTCGATTCTGGTCAACGCCGAGCCGGTCGATGCGCTCTCCATGCTGGTCCATCGCGATCGCGCCGACGCGCGGGGCCGCGCCATGGTTGAAAAGCTGAAGGAGCTCATCCCGCCGCATATGTTTCAAATTCCGATCCAGGCGGCGATCGGCGGAAAGATCATCGCGCGGGAGACGGTTAGGGCGCTGCGCAAGGATGTGACCGCGAAATGCTATGGCGGCGACGTTACCCGCAAGCGCAAGCTCTTGGAAAAGCAAAAGGCGGGCAAGAAGAAGATGCGGCAATTCGGCAAGGTCGAGATTCCGCAGGCAGCTTTTATCGCGGCGCTGAAGATGGATGGGTGAGGGCGCCGTTGCGCCTTATGCTCCAAAGCGCAGTGCCGGTATTTAGGCATGCAAACAGGAGTGAGCATCTCGACCAGAGATCGATTGCATCGAACTTACGTTAATATTAGTAACCGGCCGACGGACTGGTAGTGGATAGGTGTCAATCAGTCCGCAACCGGCCGTGCTTACAATTGACAGGTCCACCCCGAATTGAAATAGATTATTTCCATTGCTTCAGCCCGCCTTTTCCATTCCCCCAGACGACGCGACGCCAGAGGGCCTCGCGCGATTGCGCGAAGAAAATGAGGCTTATCGGAAAATCGCTTGGCCGAAACCGTTTGACGCCACGACGCATAGTCTGCACGAAGGGGATGCTCGAGACCTATCCTGGCTTTCCGGCGAATCGGTTCATTTAGTAGTGACGTCGCCGCCCTATTGGACCCTAAAGGAATACGTCGGAAACGATCGCCAATTAGGTGCAATCGCCGATTATCAGCACTTTTTAGATGAACTCGACAAAGTATGGTCCGAATGCTTCCGCGTGCTCGCGCCGGGTGGCCGTATATGCTGCGTGGTCGGCGACGTGTGCGTGCCGCGGAAAAAAGCCGGACACCACCATGTGATGCCCTTGCATGCCGACATCCAGGTTCGGAGTCGGGCGCTTGGGCTGGATTGCCTCACTCCGATACTTTGGCACAAAATTGCGAATGGCGTAACAGAAGCGGATGGAAATGGTGCTGGCTTCTACGGCAAACCGTACCAGCCTGGGGCGATCGTTAAAAATGATATAGAGCACATCCTGTTTATGCGTAAGGGAGGCACCTACCGCTCGCCAGCGCCGCTGCAAAAGGCTCTTTCCGTTCTCACTAAGCGTGAAATGCAGTCGTAGTGGAAGTCTATCTGGAGCGACATCAAGGGTGCATCCACCCGCGCCGGCCACCCGGCACCGTATCCAGTCGAATTGGCCGAACGACTCATCCGAATGTTTTCCTTCGCCGGCGATACCGTGTTTGATCCTTTTGCTGGGACCGCCAGTACTAGCCTAGCGGCGATGGCCGCTGGCCGTAACTCGATAAGCAACGAGGTTGAAGGAACATATCTAAAAATCGGTCATCACAGGCTTGCCGAGGCTACGATGCATGATCGGCTTGTCGGTGCGGTCCGTGCGACCATACATATCGACACGCCGGAGAAACGGTCGCCAGTGAAAGCGAACGCCATTGCACTACCGATTGCTGGAGCGCTTCCGGAGTCTGTTTGACGGCGTCCGTTATCGCCATCGCGATTCCAGTCTTGGCGATTCCGTCGCTATGCGTCTACCAGAGGATCTGTATGTCCTGGGTAGATCCAAAAAATTCAATTCACGAGTGGACAACAGGCAATGCGTTCTGAACGTTCAGAACCGCGTGCGAGGTATCCTTGCTCGTCGTGGTGACGGTACATTCGGAGAGATTATCCCGCACGCGGTTGCCGAGGACATAAGGGGATTTGCAGTCGCTCGCGGCCCTATCGCCACCGTTGAAATAGGAGCTGAAGTAAAGATCTTGGCGAAAGCTATGATCAAGCAAATCGATCGCGTCATAAATGACTTACATAACCAGAAACAGCAGTTTGGCAGGGCTGGAGGAATCCTATCTCTCTCGGGATCGTTGGGATAAATCAGGCCGATCACTATGTTTCCTATGAGGGCGATGTGGCTTGGCCTACAGGAACCAGGGGCAATAAGCACCCGATTCAAGAGGCCGCAGAAGCGGAAAATCGACTGCGGTCAAGGGTAGCCTCGCTGTTCGACGAGTTTTTGATCTTGCGTTTCCGGACATGGAATGAGCCACCGTATCGCTTTGAATGGGTAGATGAAAGTGGAACCGAGATGGATTATGGCGCTGCACTTACGAGGATTGTTCGAGAGTACGATAAAAGATTTTGACGGCGTAAGAAGCAACAGATCTCGGCAATTCGCGATCCACTCTATGGCAATCTTGAGGTACAAGCCGATTTTCCGTCACAAGAGGTGGCGCAAGTGCGGCCTGTATATGCTTTGCGCGAGGTTCAAGCGTCATGACCGCAATTCCGGAACAACGCATTCTCCTCATCATCGGCGGCGGCATCGCAGCGTATAAAACGCTCGATCTTATCCGGCGCCTGCGCGAGCGGGGGTTTTTCGTGCGGGCGGTGATGACGGAATCGGCACAGCGTTTCGTGACCAAGCTTGCGGTCGAAAGCTTAACTGGAAGCAGGGTTTTCGACGATCTCTTCGCGCTAACCGAAGACTCATCCATGGGCCATATCGAACTTTCCCGCGATGCCGATCTTCTCGTCGTCGCCCCCGCCACGGCGGATATTATCGCCAAGATGGCGCATGGCTTAGCCAACGATCTCGCCTCGACTATGCTTCTCGCCACCGACAAAAAAATCCTCGTCGCGCCCGCGATGAATTTGCGCATGTGGCTGCATCCGGCGACCCAACGCAACGCCGCGATCTTGCAAAACGATGGGGTGGTTTTTGCGGGTCCCGAGAACGGCGGCATGGCATGTGGCGAATATGGTCCCGGCCGGATGAGCGAGCCGCTCGCGATTCTTGCGGCGATCGAGCAAGTTTTGGCGAGCGGCACGCGCATCCCGTTGCCCGCGGATTTTTCCGGCAATCAAGAGGCAGCCGACGTGCTCGCCGGGCGGCGCGTGCTGGTGACCTCGGGTCCGACGCGCGAGCCAATCGACCCGGTGCGCTACATCGCCAATCGCTCGTCGGGCAAGCAGGGCCACGCGATCGCCGCCGCCGCCGCCGCTGCTAGCGCCGATGTCGTGCTTGTGTCGGGGCCCGTCGCGCTGGCCGATCCGTTGGGCATCAGGACCATTCATGTCGAAACCGCGCGGGACATGGTTAGACAAGTCGAGGCGGCGCTGCCAGTGGATATTTTTGTCGGCGTCGCGGCGGTCGCCGATTGGCGGGTGGCCGAGACCGCACCCGAGAAGATCAAGAAAGATCCAAAACAGGAGGCTTGTCTGACGCTCGTCGAAAATCCGGATATTCTGGCGGCGTTGGGGCGGCGTTCCAAGGACCGCCCGGCCCTGGTCGTTGGCTTCGCGGCCGAAAGTGAAGAGCTCGTGGAGAATGCGCAAGCCAAACTCACGGCCAAAAACTGCGACATGATTGTCGCCAATGACGTGAGCAGAGCTTCCGGCGTCTTAGGCGGCGAGAACAATAAGGTTTTGATTTTGACCAAAAACGGCAAGGAGTCCTGGCCCTGGATGACCAAGCAGGAGGTGGCGCGCCGCCTCGTTGCCCGGCTGGCCGCAATGCTTGCGGAAACCGGCCGATGAACACGGCAACCATCAGGATCGGATTGAAACGCTTGCCGCATGGCGAAGGCTTGCCCTTGCCCGCCTATCAGACCCCGGGAGCCGTGGGACTCGATCTTCTCGCCGCCCTGCCGCGCGACACGAAAATCGTGCTCGAGCCGGGCGGCAGGTATCTGGTTCAGACCGGCATGGCGCTCGCTATCCCCCAGGATTACGAGGCCCAGGTGCGGCCCAGATCCGGGCTTGCGCGCGACCACGGCGTTACCGTTTTGAACGCGCCGGGAACGATCGATTCGGATTATCGAGGCGAGGTCCTGGTGCTGTTGATCAATCACGGCGACGAACCCTTCGAGATCGTCAGGGGCGCGCGGATCGCCCAGCTCGTCGTCGCGCCGCTAGCCAAGGCCGTGCTCGTCGAAACCGGGGAATTGGCCGCGACGGCGCGGGCAAGCGATGGGTTTGGATCAACCGGGCGTATGGCCGGCGGGGAGGATTCCCGGTGATCCTCCTCTCCCGACGCGGCCATCTCGCTCTCGCTGCGGTCGTCGATATAGCGATCCATGCGCGCCCAACCCCGATCACCGCGAAGGCTCTGGCGGCACGGCTCGAACTGCCGCCGCGCCACCTTGAGGGCTTGTTGCAAACCCTTGTTCACGCCAATATTTTGAGAGGCGTGCGCGGTCCGCGTGGCGGCTACGAATTGGCTCGGGAGCGCCGCAGGATCACCGCGGCTTCGGTTTTGCGCGCGGTAGCGAGCGCGAACGGAGGTGACGAGGCGCCGCATTGCCGGCTTGTCATGCAGTTGGTCGCGCCAATTGTCGAAGCGGCGGGCAAGGCCTTTCTGGATGAGCTTGAAACCATCACTATCGACGATATTTGCCGCCGCGCCGAAGATTTGCAGCTGGGCGACGAAAAAAACTTGGGCGCCGACTTCGCGATCTGATCCATCCGGCGCAGGCGAACGCGTCTCCCGAAGGCCACGTCTCCGCCTCCAGGGATCAATGCAAGCTTACCATTTCGAGTTCTTGGCTCATCGCGTTGGCCACCGCGGCATCGCGCGAATCGGTGACGATGATCGGAGTGCCATCGGCGGCAAGGAGGGCAAAGAGCTGGAGGCCGGGCTGGATCGCGGGCGCCGCCGGGAAAAGCCGGCCCACCTCCTCCGAACGGATAGGTTTCAGATAGGCTACACGGCCACCGCCGAGGCTCGCCAGCTGTTCGTTGGTAAGCAAGGGCCGGGTCCCAGGATTGTTCGTGTTCAACATTAAGCTTCTCCTCACATGGCGGTCTCCCGGAGACCAGCCGCACCGCGAACTATTCCCTGCGCCGCGCACTCCTCTTTTGTAAGCCGGTTGGCACTTAAAGCGAGCTGGGGGCAGGAAATAATGAACAATCACGCCACATTTCACGAAGCCTTGCCTAGCGGCCTTCGCGACGGAATCCTCGATGGGCATCCCTCGGTTGTTCGCCGATGATCCGGATATGGAGATAGCCGGTTTTCTTTCAAGGGCTTTTGCGGCGATTGATGGCCCCGGTCATGGGAAGGCGCGGCTTCCAAGGGTTCATGGCATGCGAGCTTTGCCGCGCCGGCATGGACGGCGGCACTCGCACAGCACTTCCAAGGAACGACTCCCATTGGGCAAACCCGCCTAGGCGACTTATAATAGGATCGTCAGGGGACATGCGCGGGTTCCATGGAATCGATGTCCTAATACCCCGTTCACGCCATAACGTGAAAATCCTTGGCTGAGATGCCGCGAAAATTGGCGGCGACGGAATTGCGGATATTCGCCCAATTCCGGGGAACCTTTTCCCGCAGGAAACCGAGCGTGGCATCCGCGAATTGGGCGCATGTTTCATAGCATTTGTTGGGCGTGAACGGTTCGTGCATGAGGCCCGATAACCGCTCGATGGCGTTCATCATGCGACAGGCTCATGAGCGGGCAATAGGGCGGGATGATCATTCGACAGGCTCATGAGCACTTGATCCGGCAACCCGGCCGGGCGAGCCATTCCCGCACGACCCCTGGACTGTGATCCGGGGGGTGACGAGTGCGTAGCGTTGGCGCGAAAGACATGGATCAGCGCCAGCACGGAATAGAGCGCCTCGATCCTGCGGGTCCGCCCGGTTTCGAGGTCGATCGCGCCGCGAATGTCGATGCGCTGACGCCCGCTCGTTTGCAGAGTCGCGAGCTTCTCTTGACCCGGCGCCCAACATCCGGCGCGCGCGTGTCGGATGCGACCCGCGTCCGCGACCAACATGGCGGTGTAGCAACGCTAAAACCCGGGGTGTCCCGTTGCCCTTGCTCATCGATCGGTGCCCCCAAATTTCCGAAAGCAAGCCGTACTAATGGGCCGTCTCCTACGATTACAATGCGAGTGGCCGGAAACTCCTGGACTGCCGGCGCGAAGGTGGTCTTCCATTCATCGACGGAAATATCAAAGGTCTTCTCTTTAATTTGCTGGCGCTCATTGCGTCCATCCATGTTTGCACCCATCGCGCATGGAGCGTCCAAAAAAATGCTTCAGACCCTTCTGCGATGGAGGTTAGACGTTTCGAAGTCGGCTTTTCGGCCTAACGCGCGTCTAGCCGTCTAACCGGCGGCGAAAGTCCATATCCGATGCGCGGCGAAACTCCAAAACATGACGATGCCGGTTGTCGCGACCTGCGCCGGAAGATAAGGAATGCCGGCCCTATTGACCAGGAGCGACATAAACAGAAAAGTGAGCCCAAAGCCCACGGCGGCCACTAGCGTGAACCGCGAAACCGCCGCTTGATGGGGCAAATCCGAGCGAAAAACATGGCGGCGGCTGAGCCCGTAGGAAACCGAGCCGCCCGCCCCATAGCCGATCAACGCGGCCGCCACCGCCGAAATACCCGCGATCTCGACGAGCCCGATCAAAAGTGCATAATGGACGCCAGTGGCGATAAAGCCAACCGCGACAAAGGAGGAAAACTGGCGAAATAGACAATGCATGCTACCATCCATCCGGGAGTTAGCTATTCCGAAGCTGACCGCCGGGGTATAAGCCAGTATCCCTTTTCAGCGGCCGCGCCGCGGCTTCTGGCAGGATTAGGTTCTCTCAAAAGGAGTAAATCTTCATGAATTGTTCGTTTTCCCCGCCAGTGCTCGCGGCACTCCTCGGCGCCGCGTTTGTTGGTTTGACCGTGACCGCGGCCAGCGCCGCACCGGTACAGTCCGGCGTGCTCGAATGCAGTGTGGCGGCAGGTGCCGGCTTGATCATCGGTTCGAGCAAAAACCTTTCCTGCGTTTTTCATCCGGCGCGTGGCCGGCCTGAATATTATGCCGGAACGATCAACCGAATCGGCCTCGACATTGGCGTTACTGGTCCAGGCCAAGTTGCCTGGGACGTCATTACCGCGGGGCCTCCCGGCCGCCGCTATGCGCTTACCGGCGATTATGCCGGCCCGGGCGTTGGCTTCGCATTGGGCGCCGGCCTCAGCGTCAATACGCTCGTCGGTGGCAATGCCAATTCGATAAGCCTGCAGCCGCTTTCCTTGGGCACATCGACGGGCCTCAATTTGTCAGCCGGCATCGGCGCCCTAACCTTGCAGCCTGTCGGGGCCGGGCCGCCGGGCCGCCGCCGGCATCATGGCTAAAAACCGCGCTTACCCACATTCCGCCTCGAACCGGGGTCAGCAATTACGGGCGCGGTTTTTCTACTTGCCCCCCAGCGCTTGACAAAAGCTTGATCCGTGCTTCTCTCGCGGGCGGCCCGGATGTCCAACTGAGCTTTACCCATGATGGTCTCGACGACAAATGATGTAACAGGTTTCAAGGTCGTCCGGCATCTCGGCATCGTGCGCGGCATCACCGTTCGCTCGCGCAGCGTTGTCGGCAATTTTGTCGGCGGCCTTCAGTCCATTTTCGGCGGCCAGATCGGCGCCTATGTGGAACTTGTGGAAACCGCGCGGCAGGAAGCCTTCGATCACATGTGCGCGCATGCCACCCAAGCAGGCGCCAATGCGGTCGTTGGGATGCGCTATGACGCCAATGAGATCATGGACGGAATTACCGAAGTCCTCGCCTATGGCACAGCGGTGTGGGTCGAGCCTTTCGCGGGATGACCGGCATTCCGTCATGTCGGGTTTGAACAAAGCCCGCAGAGACGGGTCCAAGGCAAACAGTTTATCGTAGAAGAGCACGCTGGCCTGATCGGCAATCGGGACGACTTTGGACCAGGAATTCTTTACTGCTTCGATCTGCGCAGGTGTCATGGGCTTTCCTCCAACATAAACACGCCGGATCGACGAACGCTGGTCTTGCGCACTCTCCGTATACGCACCCGCCGCGTTCGGTTCGAAGCGGAACATAGCCTTCATTCCGAAGGTTGGCACGCTTCTCCCGCCCTGTTGTCAACACCGTTGATGCCGGGTTCAAGCGATGCATAAATTTTTGGCAAATTCAGATGCCGGCCGGCGAAGCGGGCAAAGCGGTCTCAAAAAACCGGCGAATCAGCTCCGTCTGACGGGAGGTTCCGGTTTTCGTGAGAATGCGGTGCGCGTGGGTGCGCGCCGTCGACTCGGTGATTTTGAGTTTTGTGGCGGCGGCGACGAGCCCGTCGCCGCTAATGATTTCGCCAAGAACGCGACTCTCGGCGATGGTCAGCCCGAAGCTTGCGGCAAAGCGCTCAATTTGGGCGCTAAGGCCGGCGACGGGATCCACGGCGAAGACGGCGGCGGCCGGCCGGTTGATATCGAATACTGCCGCCGCGCGGCTGGCGGCGAGAGGGATGACATGGGCGAGAAACGGCGGGCAATTTTCGCCGCGCCTTAGCTCAAGGGTGCCACCGATATCTCCTTCGCCGCGAGGCGCGGTGGAAGAACTGTTCGA